>CAZNWX010000283.1:2230-3585 GCA_964576415.1 uncultured Magnetovibrio sp.
CTTCATCTTGCCCTTGTTTTCGCGTATCACGGTCTTGATGGATGCGCCCATGGAGCCCAGGTGCACGGGTACATGCGGCGCATTCGCAACCAGCGATCCATCCGGGGCGAAGATGGCGCAAGAGAAATCATAGCGCTCCTTGATGTTCACGGAGTACGCCGTATTGGCCAGCGTCGCACCCATCTGTTCGGCGATGGACATGAACAGGTTGTTGAATACCTCCAGCATTACCGGATCAGCCTGGGTGCCGATGGCTTCCCGTCGTGGGCGGGCGACGACGCGGGTCAAAACGCAATCGCCGATGGCGGTCAACTCGGCCTGCCAGCCAGGCTCGATGACGGTGGTCGCGGTGGCTTCGGTGATGATCGCTGGGCCATTAACCGTCTGCCCCGCCGTCATAGCCTTGCGGGCGAAGATGGGTACGTCCTGCCATGCGTCATCGGCAAACATGGAAACGCGGCCGGCTGCCTTGTCGGCGGCGCCAGCCATTAGGTCGGCTCGGGAGATGTTGGCTTCTTCCTCGTTGGATCCGATCGCCTCTACGGAGATGGCTTCTGCCACCAATTCCCGGTCCGGTGCAATGTAGCCGTAACGGGCCTGATGGGTCTCCTCGAAGCGCCGCGTCATCAACGCTGCGTCTTCATCCGGGTCAATGAGCAGCGGATTGTCCGTGCCTGCATACCGGAGGTGCACCTTGCGCACGAGGCGGATGCGGTCCGCTGGATGGTCCTGCACCAGTAGGTCGTTCTGCGCCTGTTTGCCAATTTCCGTAAAGGCCTTGTCGAGGGTCGGCCAGACGTCTTCGGAAAGCGTCACGTCCAACTGCTTCTCGCGGATTGCGCGCACGTCCGCCAACCCCATGCCATAGGCCGACAGGACGCCAGCGAAGGGATGAAGCAACACTGTATCCATGCCCAGGCTGTCGGCCACCAGACAGGCGTGTTGCCCGCCCGCGCCACCGAAGGAGTTCAATGTATAGCCAGTGATGTCATAACCCCGTTTGACGGAGATCTTCTTGATCGCATTGGCCATGTTTTCCACGGCAATACGCAGGAAACCCTCAGCCACGGCCTCGGGGGTTTGTTTGGGCTGGCCCGTAGCGTTCGTGATCTCCCTGGCCAAAGCGGCGAACTTCTGGTGGACGATGTCAGCATCCATGGGCTGGTCGCCGTCGGGGCCGAAGACGGCGGGAAAATGGTCCGGGTGCAGCTTACCTAAAAGCACGTTGCAGTCCGTGACCGTCAGTGGCCCGCCGCGCCGATAGCATGCGGGGCCGGGGTTCGCCCCGGCGCTATCCGGCCCGACCCGATAGCGCGAGCCGTCGAAGTGTAGGATTGAGCCGCCGCCAGCGGCCA
>CAZNWX010000284.1:0-3575 GCA_964576415.1 uncultured Magnetovibrio sp.
TATCCCAGAGGCTTCTGTTATGGTCTTGGAGATTGCGGCAGCTCGACTGCTGGCACCTTACTTGGGAATGTCGATCAACACCTGGACCTGTATTATCGCCACGATCCTGGCCGGCAAGTCGCTTGGCCACTGGCTTGGTGGACATCTATCGGAAACGGATCCCGCAAAGATCAATCGTCACTTGGCCTTACTGTTCGGCGCCGCGACGTTCAGCGTAATCCTGGTGCCATTCGTCCTTCGGATCGCAGCACCCAAGCTTCTAGTCGATGGCGCACCGTTCCTGGTCAGCATCAGTGTCCTGACGGCGCTTGTGTTCTTCTTGCCAAGCGTCCTCATTGCCTGCGTAACGCCGATGATTACGAAGATGGCCATCGACGCCCAACCCGACGCGCGCGGCCGGACGTTGGGCCGTATGTATGCGCTGGGTGCGCTGGGAAGTATCCTCGGCACTGTGGCCGCCGGTTTCGTGTTCATCTCCTGGATCGGAACCGCCGGTACGATTCTGAGCGTTGCAGCAGCGTTGGCGATCATGGGAGCCGCATTTGCAGGCACAGCACGGCACAAGCTAACGATCGGCATCGTCGCAGCTCTTCTGGTCACTGCTGCGATGGCCACGATCCTCGGCCGCGCCGCCTTCGCAAGCGTGTGCCTCGAGGAGAGCCGTTATTATTGTATCCGGATCGTGGACTTCGTCGATTCGGACGCGAATGAAGCGCGTCTCATGGTCTTGGATCACATGGGACACGGCATCAACGAGCGTCACGATCCGACCACCCTGCATAGCTCCTACGTGGAGTTAACCCACGAGATCGTAAAACAACGGTTCGGCCAGATCCGCAATCTACGGTCATTCTTCATCGGTGGCGGCGCCTACACGCTGCCACGCTTATGGGCCAGCCGTTTTCCCAGTGGACGGCATGCAGTCTCCGAAATCGACCCAGCGGTGACCCGCACCGCCATCGACCATATGTGGTTTAAACCCCATCCCTCCGTCGAGATCATTCATCAGGACGCGCGCCGGATCCTGCAGAACCAGCCACGCGAACCCCTTTTCGATGTGATTGTTGGTGACGCGTTTCACGACATTTCCGTGCCGGCCCATCTCGTAACGGCGGAGTTCGCCGGTGAAGTTACCGCTCGGCTCTCCAAACACGGCGTTTATATTCTGACCATCATCGACAGCCGCCGCGAGCCAGCTTTCCTGCTTGCCCAGGTGCGGACACTCTCGAAATTCTTTCCCGCCGTTGAGGTCTGGTCCGATCTTGACCAGGCCTCGTCGGGAGAACGCCTAACCTATCTTTTGGTGGCCTCGCGTGCGCCGGTCCCCGTCGCACGGATGACATCCAGCCGCTTCCCCAACCGCTTTTGGGTTCGGCGAATTCTCGCTGACATCGCCGGCCGCCTGGGCCCGGCCGACGTACCCATCTTAACCGATGACTTTGCGCCAGTTGACCGGTTGCTGCGCGATGTTTCGGCGTTCGGGGATTAGGCCTCCCTTGAATAGTTTACAATTTTGTACGATGTTGACCCCGATAGAGCACTGAATCTGATGTCAGCGCCTAGAATGACAGCGAGGCAAGCATGGCCACTCAGACCATCGATACGTCGGGAATGAACTGCCCTATCCCCATCATGAAGGCCAAAAAGGCCATCAAATCCATGGATCCCGGAAGCACCTTGGAGGTCATCTCTACGGATCCGGGCTCGGTTAGGGATTTCGAAGCCTTCAGTCGCGCGACGGGCAACGAACTTTTGGAATCGTTGGAAGAGGCCGGCGTCTTTCGGTTTGTCATCCAAAAAAGTTGACCGCCCGGTAGTGCCCACTAAGTTCTTGATCCTTCCATAAAGGTTAAATATGCGCATCTAAAAAAATGGATCTGGGGCACCCCAGATCCCACCGGCGTTGTTTACACCATCTTTTGCATGCAATGTTAGACTATGGCGCATCCCACTTATTTCGATGCCGTTGATCATCAGGCGTTACTGCGGGCGTTTCCCGTAGGCCCAGCGTTCCTTAAAAGCCACACGCGGCTGAGCCGTTATGAACTGCACGCCTTGCAGGACGCCCAGTTCCGCTCCTGCATGAATCGCGCCTGGGAGATACCATTTTACCGGCGGCTCTGGTCCGCTTGCGGAATTGAGCCGGGGGATATTAACGGCATTGACGATATTTCCAAATTACCAACCTACGATAAGACCGACATCATGCGCAGCGTCGAAGCCTATCCGCCCTTTGGCGATTTTCACGGCATGGAGAGCTTCGGCGACACCCCAGAGAGCCGGCCACCGGTCATTCTTCATACAACCAGCGGCACCACAGGAACGCCGCAACCGCTACTTTTTGGGCCAAAATCCAGGGAAGTGCAGAACATTCTAATGGCCCGAGCTTTCGTTTTGCAGGGACTGGGGCCGGGAGACATGGTCCATTCCGTACTTGGTTTCGGCACGGTAAACGGCGGCCACTATGTCCGCGAGGCGATTAATCACTACACCAACGCCTTGTTACTGACAGCTGGAACGGGCAGCGAGACCCCGTCGCGAAAACAGGTCCATCTCATGAATGTCTATGGCACGACCGTGCTGGTCGGGTTCGCGGACTACCTGAGCAAGCTGGCAGACGTCGCCCGGAAGGAAGGGTTGGTGCCTGGAAGGGACATCCCTATCAAACTGATTTGCGCTGCCATCGGCGGGGCCCCCCGCGACGCACTATCCGAGGCCTGGGGCGGCGCTGAGGTTTGCGACTTCTACGGCGTCGGCGACACCGGATTTATTGCCGCCGAGGGGCCCGAGCAGGATGGACTTCATATATGGGAAGACGCCCACTTCGTGGAGATCATTGACCCGGATGATCTAACGCCCGCAGACGATGGCCAAGTCGGGAACATTTGCGTCACCGCTTTGTTCAAGGACGACATCTTCCCCAACATCCGGTTTAATACGAATGACTTGTCCGCGATCGAGACCAGGGCCGGACCGCTGGATTGGAACCTACGGCGATTGCGGGGCTTTCTCGGACGCAGCGACGATATGGTCAAGCTACGCGGTATCAACGTATACCCGACCGCCGTCGGCGAGATCTTGAAGCTTGCTGGTGACAACACGGGTGAGTTCTTCTGCCGCGTCCAGCAAACCGATGGGCGTGACGACATGATCGTGGCGGTGGAAAGCACGGCGGCCCCGTCTGATTGGAGCGGCTTAGCGGAGCAGTTCAGATCCCTGCTTCGCCAGAAAATCGGCGTCGACTTCAGCGTCGAATTGGTTGCCCCAGGCGATCTTGAGCCGCTCACCAAAATCAACAGCCGTCAAAAGCCCGTGCGGTTAGCGGATGATCGGCCGAAGGTGCCTTAAATCACCGGCCGGACGGGGGGGAACGTCTTCGTCCAATGCTCCATGATCTGAGCACGTGTCGCGACCCAAATACCGTCCGTGGCACTCACCCGCTCGATAAATGATTCCAACGCCGCCGCCCGCCCAGGCCGGCCGGCTATTCTCAAATGGAGGCCCAACGACATCATGCGGGGCACTGTCGCCCCCTCGTCGTGCAGCACATCCAGGGTATCATTCAGATAGACGAC
>CAZNWX010000285.1:0-3542 GCA_964576415.1 uncultured Magnetovibrio sp.
TTGCGCCTGCAAGCCTTCGGCGTGACGGAACCGACGACGGGATCGGATACCACGCAGATCAAGACCCGCGCCGACAAGCAGGGGACAGGCTACGTGATCAATGGCCAGAAGGTCTGGACCAGTCGGGCGGCCCATTCGGACCTGATGCTGTTGTTGGCGCGCACCACGCCGGCGGACCAGGTTGCGAAGCGCACCCACGGCCTCTCCACCTTCCTCATCGACCTCACGGAAGCGCAAAAGCACGGCTGCGAAATCCGACCTATCGACGCCTTGGTCAACCACAACACGACCGAGGTCTTCTTCGACAACGTCCCAATTCCGGGCGATGCATTGATCGGTGAGGAAGGGCGTGGGTTCCGCCAAATCCTAGACGGCATGAATGCAGAACGCTGCCTGACAGCATCGGAAGCCATCGGCAACGGTCAGTACTTCACCAAACGCGCGGTGGCCTACGCCAATGAACGCGTAGTCTTTGGCCGCCCCGTCGGTCAGAACCAGGGAATCCAGTTTCCTATTGCAGAGGCCTTTGCCCAGTTGGAGGCTGCAGACTTGATGGTCAGAAAGGCAACGGCCCTTTTCGACGCGGGGGAGGATTGCGGCGCGGAGGCCAATATGGCCCGGCTGTTGTCAGCACAGGCGGCCTGGAACATGGGTGAAGCCTGTTTCTCCACCTTCGGCGGCTTTGCCTTCGCCCGCGAATACGACATCGAACGCAAATGGCGTGAGGCGCGCCTGGCCCGCACTGCGCCCATTTCACCAAACCTGATCCTCAGCTACATCGCCCAGCACGTACTGGGAATGCCGAGGAGTTACTAGACCGCCTGACAAAGCCCTCCGTCAACGTTGATCGCCGCGCCGTTAATGTAAGAGCCCTGCTCTGAACACAGGAAGCAGGCCATGTTGGCGAACTCTTCCGCATAGCCCAAACGGCCAAGCGGTTGGGTTTGACCGGCGTCATCGTACCATTCCTCCAATGTCAGGCCCCGCTCGTCGGCGGCGTGACGGCGTTCCCATTGGTCGGAACGAATCTTGCCGACCAGCATGCCGTTAACGAGCACGTTGTGCGGCGCCCCCTCACCAGCCAAAACCTTCATCAACGCCATCCCGGCTGCGCGGGTGACCTGGGTCGGCGCGCCCTCGGCGCTCGGGGTCTTCGCACCGACGTTTAGGACGTTGATGATACGGCCCCACCGGCGTTCGCACATGCCGGGGAATAGCAGGCGCGTCAGGCGAATGGATGCGAACAGCTTCAAATCCAGATCGTCCTGCCAAAGCTCATCCGAGACGTCCATGAACGGCCCACGCTGTGACGTCCCGGCGTTGTTGATAAGAATGTCGATGGAACCAAGCGCGGTCTCAACTGCGTTGACCACGCGCTCGCAGTCTGGCGCAAGGCGAATATCGGCGGAAATGGCCACGACCTTGCCGTCGCCGACGGCTTCGATTTCAGTTTTCGCCGCGTCCAAGGCGCCCTGGCGCCGACCGATGATGGCGACATCGGCGCCCGAGCGATTGAATTCCATGGCCATGGCCTTGCCGAGCCCGGCGCTGCCGCCGGTGATGATAGCCTTGCGGCCGTCCATACGTACGTCCATTGATGTGTCCTTCCCTATCTGGGTTATTATGTTCAGGTGGTCCGATGGATGGCCTGAATGGCATCCTCCATGGCCGACAGGAACTTCGAGCGGTCCTGTTTGGTAAAGGTGGCGGGGCCACCACTAATCTCTCCGGTTTCGCGCAAATGTGCACTCAAGTCCCGCATCGCCAATCCCATGCCGATATTGTCTTCGGTAAACGCCTTGCCAGTCGGGCGTAAGGCCCGCGCGCCCCAGTCCAGACACCGCGCCGCCAGAGGTATGTCATTCGTGATCACCAGATCGCCGACACCGGCGCGCTCGGCGATCCAATCATCAGCCGCATCCGGGTCTTTCGGCACAACGATACGATGGATCAAAGGCGTCTCTGGAAGTCGCATCCAGCTGTTCGACACCATATGGATCGGCCAGTTGTGACGTGCAGCCACTTTCAACACCTCGTCCTTCACCGGACAGGCGTCGGCGTCCACATAGACCTCGTGCATAAGCGGGTTAGGCCCGAACGGTGACGGCGCCGCGTGCGCCTGTGTTGAGCTGATTGGCAAAGGCCGGATGCATAGGCCGCGGCGTGAAGGAATTCAACCACAACCGTAACAGCAAACGCCGCTGGTCCAGGTCCAAATGATCCGTGAAGGCGGTCCGCGAATGCAAGGTCGTCCGGTTGTTTAAAATCTGGATGTCGCCCTTGCGGAATTCCATCTCAAGGCGCAGGTCGGGGCGCATGGAGAGCTCGCGGAAATAGTCCACGGCTTCGTGTTGGCGCGCCGTCAGACCGTCACCCTTTTTCTTGGCCCCGTGTTCGATTTGCCCCTTGTTGTACCGGCAGCTGATCTTGCCGCCGAAGTAGGAGAACACGGGGATCGGGTGATGCGTGAGTTCCTTCTCCTGCGTCCCTTTGCCGACAAGATCAAGATAGAACCCCTCATAGAGAGGCTCCAGCAGATCTGGACGGGTCGCCAGGAATTCATTGTAGAGCGCGGTCGAACTGACCACGGCACTATCACCGCCCGCCTGCGCCGGACGCACACACAACAGGCCCACTAGGTCACAACTGTCGGTGTGCGGCGGGATCGACACCGTCGTCGTGTAGGCGCGGATGTTATACTTGTACGGGTCGTCTCCTTCGAATTTATGGCCATGGTCGGTGACATGACCAACCAGATCCCCCTGGGCGTTTTGATAGATGCCATCACCCAAATAGGTACCAAGTCCCCAGTAGATATTGGTGAGATCTTCCAAATCGTAACGATCCACGGGAAGGCCGCGCAACATGATGAACCCACGCCCCCGTTCCAGGATTTCCAGTTGATCCCTGAGCGCGCTGGCAAGCGTATCGAGGGGGAAATCAGCTTGCCCAAAGTCGGCGCCGCGGCCCTTGCCCAGGGCGCGCAGATGGGCAAGAGCGGCGTCAATTTCCTTGAGGTGCGTATCGGTGAACGGTGTAACCCAGTCCTCGGACCGACGATAGACATCTGCGGTCCACACGGAAGTTTCCTCAACAGGGGTCATCAGCATATGCATGCGGAAATTATAGATGGCCTGCCTTCATTCTGTCAGCCCAAAGGCGTTTCACGGCATTTACCTAAAGGGGCCAGATCGTCAGGTTATTGAAAAGCTTTGCGCATACACTTCGGAAACTTAAATGTTGATCACGTTCATTGGGGCGCCAAATGCACGGAGCCATGCTCAAGGGTCAGGCCTGGTGCAACCCGCTGACCATTCAGGCGCGCTAAGGTGACGAATGCCTAATTACGATAGCCTGGCTCCTCACGATCGAGGACGCGCTTGATGGCGGCGAAATGCGGCGCCACCTGCGGGTCATGGCCCCCAGGCATAGATATGATACGGTCGATTTCGGCATCGGGGATCATGGCCAATTCCTGACCGGACGACTGGGCCAGAATTTGCACCCGGCAGGTGTCCTCCAACAGGTAGAAATCATTCAAC
>CAZNWX010000286.1:0-3525 GCA_964576415.1 uncultured Magnetovibrio sp.
AACAGGGCGATGCCGTTATCGTACCAGAGGCGCTCCACATCCGCGAAGGTGTCATCGGCCATATCCGCGCGCAATTCGACATCCAAGTATTCGACGCCGAAGGCTGCCATTAGGGGTCGGGTCTCCACCGTAATCTATTCGTCCCCCGGCACGCCATAGCTGGGCGCCGCATCAGGATCGAGGGCGCGGGTCACGTAATCGTTCATTTGCGGCACATACGTCTGCCACAAGGCCTCAAGTTCGGCGATGGGATCGCCTTCGGTCCAATCGACGCGCAAGTTGACGATGGGCCAATCCTGATCGCCCGCCACCTGGAGCGCTGCGGAATGGATGCTGCCCACTTCGCCGCCAGCGGCTAGGCCAGCCGCCAAACCGGCCAACAGATGATCAGCCAAATAAGTACGCTGATCAGTGCTGAAGCCATTGACCATGGCCTGCGGCACCCCGTCGTTCGCCAACAGGTTACCCGCCGCGACACAGTTCAGCCCCTTCGCCGCCGCCGAACGGCCGAGCGCCTTGGCGCCAGTGAAATGCGCCGTCTGGCCGTCCAGGTTGATGGCCAGGAGCTGACGATAGTCCATGTGCCCGTCCGCCGTCGTCACCGCCTCCATAGCCATCTCGGGCGTCTCGCCGGCCTCCATGTGATCAAGCAGCGCGGGGCCCAGTCGCGGGTCGGTGACGTTCTGCGTTGACGCCGCGCCGACGCCCGCGCGCACGAACGGACAGCGTGCACCGATGGCGATGCTGGACGTGGTGATGGCGACGCCGGATTGACCTCGCAGGGGGCAGCGGCCGAGAACGGCGAAAGTCATATGGGGTCCCTTTTCGCAGACATCTCCCGATCAATATGATCGGGCAACAATCCAAATCCAAGTACCCTTGTTTCATTCGACCGTTCGCGCGCGAGTGCGTATGATCAAACCCAAGGAGGCGCCCATGGGAGATCATCTTAAGGCAACGCGTAAGTTGGCAGTCGACGACGTGTATATCCCTGTGAAACGCAAGAAGACCCTCAAGCCCGATAAGGTTAACGCCATTGCCGAGAGCATGATCGATGAGGGTCAGAAAACGCCAATTCAAGTCCGCCAGGACAATGGCCGTTTCGTCCTAGTGGAGGGCTTGCACCGCCTAGAAGCCTGCCGGGCGCTGGGCGAGGCTACGATCAAGGCGATCTTCGTTCAGGCAAGGCGGTTCTGAACGGCGCGCCGAGCGCCGCGAAGAAGCAGACTAATGACCTGGCACAGCAGACAGCCGCCATCGCGAAGATCGTCGCGGGATTGGTCATCCTCGGCGCAGAACCGCCCTGGAGAAGGCGGAAGCCGAATTGGCTGCAATCAAGCAGGAAGCGTATCACTGGGGCTATCTCCAGAAACATCAGGAAATTGCCCACCTGCGACTGGCCTCGGAAAAGATCAAGATCGCCAATCAATAGAATTCAACGGCAACACCGCCGTTCGGTCGGCAAGCCGTCAATCCTTGGTGAAGAACGACGGTGTGCCGTAGGAGCGCGAGCCGTAGAGCAAGGGTGCGCCCGCGCCCAGGACCACCTCTTCCACATTGCCCAGGAATATAAAATGGGATCCGGCGCGATGGATTTCCTCGACCCGGCAGTCGAAGCTGGCCAAGGCTCCGGTTAGGACCGGCGCACCGGTCACCGCGGTTTGCCAATCGGCCACATCGAACACGTCGTCGGTTAGCGTCGTGGCGGCGAAAGTATTGGAGACTTCCTGCATGGTGTCGGTCAGGACGTTGACGCAGAAGGCGGCGTTCTGCCGGATCGCCGGCAAGGCGCGGCTCTGGTGATGGATACAAACGAGAACCATGGGCGGATCGGCGGAGACGGAACACATGGCACTGACCGTGACGCCCGCACGCCCCGTGGGGCCGTCGGTGGTGACCACCGAGACGGTCTGCGCCGCCCGGCTCATACCTTCGATAAAATCTTCGCGTGTCATGGCGCCTCGCTTTCGCCGACACTATGACCAAAGCGGGCCGGAGATTGAAGCGCAAAGATGCCTCGCAAAGCAAAACCTGTTCGCTATAGTCAGACCATGGACCAGCACGTCAATTCAGCGGACGAACTTCTACAACCTGGCGATCCGGCGCCCTTTGAGGAGATCAATAGCGACGGTCCCACGCCCATGCTTCTGCTTTGCGACCACGCCAGCCGCCGGGTACCGCTGGCACTGGGTGATCTCGGTCTTGAGGTCTCCAGCTTTGATCGTCACATCGCCTACGACATCGGTGCAGAATCGGTCTCCCAACGTCTTTCCACATCCCTGGATGCGCCTTTGGTGGCGGCCGGGTTCTCGCGCCTGGTCATCGATTTGAATCGACCCACCGGTCATCAGGAATCTATTGTCAAGGAGATCGATGCAACGCCCATTCCCGCCAACCGGGACTTGAACGAGACGGCGAAACGCCAACGCATCTCGGAACTGTTCAAACCCTACCACGATGCCGTTGACAGGGCCCTAGCAAGGCTTTGGGAGCGCGGCACGCCGCCGGCGATTTTCTCCGTTCACAGCTTTTCCCCCGATTATGGCGACACGCCACGACCGTGGGACATCGGCGTCCTATGGAACCGCGACCCGCGGATTGCCGTGCCCCTGATGGACATGCTCAAGGCCCACGGCCTCAACGTGGGCGACAACGAGCCCTATTCCGGCCAGCAACTGGCCTACACCATCGATGTCCACGGCGGCGCGACAGGCTTGGCGAATTGCGTCATCGAGATCAACCAAGACCAGGTCCGCGATGCGGCCGGCATCGACCGCTGGGCGACTATCTTGGAAGACATCATGCCTGAGATTTTGAAGGTTCAAGGCCTCCACCGGGTGGAACGGTTCTGATACTATACGACCCGCCGCCCTTCACCGTCGGCATCAAGAAGAAATACCTCCTAGTCGATGTCGAAACGCGGGAGGGGGAGGCAGGCGAAAAATCGACCAACTGGTAACCTACGGGCGTTCACAACGCCTTGCAGAACCGTGAAGCGCTCCGTATGTTGCCCCGACTAAATAACAAACCTAGACCAACACATTAAGAGAGGCTTTCAATGGCGGACGTAGGCGGTGTGGCAGGTGATCGTCTGAGAACAATCATCGAACGGATCGAGCGTTTAGAAGAGGAAAAGAAGGCCCTTTCCGACGATGTGCGTGAAGTCTTCTCGGAAGCCAAGGGCGCCGGCTTTGACGTCAAGGTCATCCGTCAGGTGGTTCGCCTCCGCAAGATGGACGCCACGGATCGCAGTGAGATGGAACAGGTCTTGGACGTTTACAAGCGCGCACTGGGCATGGAATAGCCTGCCTAGGCGCGCCGAAAGGCGCGCACGGCGTAGTCGCGCAGACCCGCAACGCAATCGTTGATGGACGTGCCCCCCGTATCCAGGCTCAGGGCCGGGCTCTCCGGCCGTTCGTAGGGTGAGGAAATTCCCGTGAACTCAGCAATTATCCCAGCCCGCGCCTTCTTGTAGAGCCCCTTCGGATCACGCGCCT
This sequence comes from uncultured Magnetovibrio sp., assembly GCA_964576415.1. Taxonomy (GTDB): domain Bacteria; phylum Pseudomonadota; class Alphaproteobacteria; order Rhodospirillales; family Casp-alpha2; genus UBA3470. Next base: position 3,498 of record CAZNWX010000286.1, read on the forward strand.
CGCAAACCTCTAGGCGCGCATCGACAAA
>CAZNWX010000287.1:0-3518 GCA_964576415.1 uncultured Magnetovibrio sp.
ATCCCCAGCGGAGCGACTGGATCATCACGATGTGGCCGATTGGGTCGCCAATCAGCTCTGGTGTAGCGGCGATATTGGCGCCACAGGCATTTCGTATCCGGGCGCGGCGTCCGACTTCCTGGCGTCCACCAATCATCCCGCCGTGAAGGCGGTCGCGCCATTGTTTGCCGTATGGGATACCTGGCTCAATCACCTCTATCCGGGCGGGGTTCTGCTGACCTGCGTGACCAAGAGCTACGGACAGTTGGCCGAATCCCTGGATCAGGACAATCGGCCCCTGATCCCGCCTTATGCCTATTTTAAGGATGATGACCTGGCCGGCCCGGCCCCCGTTGACGAGGACGTTGACGGTAGCCTATTGGCTCAGGCACTGCATGAACATAAATCCAATTTCGACATGCAGGACTTTGCTCAACAATTACGTTTTCGTGATGCCGGCCTGACGGACAACCCCGATTACACTGGGGCGTGGATCAGCCCCTATCACTATGCGAACCGGGACGCCGATGCGACAACGGCTTATTACTCTATTTCCGGCTGGATGGACGGCGGCGGGTATTCTACGGGGACAATCCAACGGTATCTGTGGCTCGACAACCCCGATACGCGTTTGATGCTGGGCCCGTGGGATCATGGTGCGCGCGCGAACGTCAGCCCCTGGCGGGAGAACAACGACCCGCAACAACCCGTTGTCGGCGCCGCCGTACTGCGGTTCTTTGACAAACATTTGTCGAGGCGCGACACCGCCATCGAGGGAGAGAAGCCCGTGCACTATTTCACGATGGGCGAGGAAAAATGGAAAGCGGCCGATACATGGCCGCCGGCGGCGGAAGATTTTACCCTCTACCCCGCGCCGTCAGGGGAATTGGCAACGATACGGCCAGTTGAAGAAGGCGCCGATGTCTATCAAGGTGATTACGCTTGCGGCACAGGTATGCATTCACGTTACGACCGACTATACATCCAGAACGTGGAAACCTATTACGACGATTGGGACGGCCGCGAAGACCACATGCTGAGTTACACCAGCGCCCCCCTTGATGCGGCTTTGGAAGTGACAGGACATCCATGGGTAGGCTTGCATTTCGCCGCCTCGGAAAAGGATTGTACCTTCTTTGCTTACATTACCGACGTCACGTCTGAGGGGACATCCGTATATGTGACTGAAGGCGTGTTGCGCGCCTTGCACCGCAAGCTTGGCGGCCATCCGGACAATATCCCAGAAACCGGCCCACCCCACAGTTTCCGACAAGCCGACGCGCAACTCCTGGTGCCCGGTGAACCGGCGGAAGCGCGCTTTGAGCTTTTGCCGACATCGTATCTGTTCCGGGCAGGGCATCGCATACGGTTTTCCATCGCACTGTCTGATTCGGATCATTTTACCCGAATTCCTGATGGGCGTCCGCCGATACTGACGTTGTTCCGCAATTCTGACTGGGCGTCCCGGATCGTCTTGCCGGTGGTCCCGCGAACACCCTAGGGGCCTGGCGCCGCATCGTTGCCAAGGGGTTGACCGCTGGGGCAAGGTATCCCCATGGCACGCTTTCTGTTCAGCCGCTTCGTGCAATCAGTGATCGTCCTGCTGGTCATGTCGTTCGTGATTTACGGCCTGATCGGCCTGATGCCCGGTGATCCCATCGATCTGATGATAACCGCCGATCCAAAAATTACAGCGGCGTCCGCCGCGCATTTGCGCGAACTCTATGGTCTGGATGAATCGATTATTAAGCGTTACGTATATTGGCTGTCGGCAGCCATCAGTGGGGATTTTGGATTTTCGCGGCTGTATGCGCAGCCCGTTCTGCCGGTCATGTGGTCGGCGGTTCTCAATACGATCGTTCTGCTAGGGTTGAGCTTTGCATTGGCATTGTTGATTGCCTTGCCGCTGGGCATCGTCGCAGCCATGCGGGCGCGCACCTGCCTGGATTACGGGGTTAATATGCTGGCCTTCGCCGGCATCTCTATCCCGCAATTTTGGCTGGCGTTAATGTTGATAATCGTATTCGCCGTGGTGCTGGGGTGGCTGCCGGCAGGCGGCACCGCGGCGGCGGCTGGCGTGAAGGGTTTCTGGGAGAACGGCCGCTATCTCATTTTGCCGGTGATCAGTCTCACCATTGCCAGCCTGGGCACCCACACTCGGTATATGCGAGCATCAATGATCGAGACCCTGCGCCAGGATTACATTCGCACGGCGCGTGCCAAGGGATTGTCAGAAGGGCAAGTAGTGATCGGCCACGCCCTGCGCAACGCCATAATCCCTGTGGTTACGGTGATTGCCTTGGATTTTGGATATCTGTTCTCGGGTGCACTGATGACCGAGACCATTTTTAGTTATCCGGGAATGGGTAAGTTGATCTTCGATTCGATCATGGGAAATGATTTTAATCTCGCCTTGATCGCGTTGTTGTTCGCTACCGCACTGACGTTGTGCGGCAATTTTCTCGCGGACGTGGCCTATGTGGCACTGGATCGGCGGATCTCGTTGGCGGAGTTATCGGAATGAATCGCGTCGCCATTATGGGGGAGACGCCAGCACAGTTGGTCTGGGGACGATTTCGCCACCATACCCTGGCTGTCGTAAGTGCTCTCGTCTTGGTGGCGTTGGCTGGTGCCGCCTTGTTGGCGCCCGTTTTTGAGATGGCGATGGGGTTGGACGCCAATACGGTTGATCTATTCAACCGGTTCCGGGCGCCGTCTTCGACCCATCCTCTGGGCACCGACGAATTGGGGCGGGATTTGTTCCTTCGCCTCCTATACGGAGGACGTGTATCTCTTCTCGTTGGGCTGGTCGCGGCGCTTTTTGCCACAGTTATCGGAACCGCTGTCGGTTTGACGGCTGGGTACTTCGGCGGGCGGATGGACGCCTTTCTCATGAGGGTGACTGACGGCGTTATTTCCCTGCCATTACTGCCCTTGTTGATCGTTTTGGCGGCGATTGATCTCTCGAAACTGGGCTTACCGGGGGCGATCACGGAATCGGAAAGCGTGAGCCTGTACCGGATCATTGCCATCGTCGCCTTGGTCGGCTGGACAACGGTCGCGCGTTTGGTACGGGCCAGCACGTTGTCCATAAAGCAGCGGACCTTCGTGACGGCGGCGGTAGCCCAGGGCGGCGGCCCGCTTCGCATCATGAGTGTCCATATTCTACCCAACCTAGCGTCGCCGATCATTGTCGCGACGACATTGGCCGCGGGCAACATCATACTGTTGGAGTCCGTATTGTCTTTTCTCGGCCTGGGCATCCAACCACCACTGCCCAGCTGGGGCAACCTCCTGACGAATGCTCAGGAGATGATTTGGGAGGCTCCTTTGCAGGCATTCTATCCTGGCGTTTTGATCTTTGCCACGGTGATCGCCTTTAATTTTTTGGGCGACGGGTTGCAGGATGCCCTGGACCCTCGTGCCACGGAGGACCGCGTGGATTGACTTGATCGCCTCTATTAGACACGGGGGTCGGCGATGGCCTAATCGCTAGCATGTGCCCGGGCACGACCTCCAGTTCAAGCTAGCGTCAGTGG
>CAZNWX010000288.1:0-3514 GCA_964576415.1 uncultured Magnetovibrio sp.
ATGTCGTGCAGGAGGCCGACATCGCTTCCATCATGACCATCGAACCCCTCTATCCCTTGACAACAGGGCTCACCATGAAGGTTCTCAGCCGGGCCATCGGCGATGCCCTGAAAGACCTACCGGACCTCCCCGAATGGGCCGATGCCGCCTATGTCACCAAACAAAAGTGGCCGTCATGGCGCGACGCCGTGTTGGCTTCACACGCGCCCCAGGGGCTCCGTGAATTGGAACCGTCAGCGCTGGCCCGATGCCGGCTGGCCTACGACGAATTGCTCAGCAACCAGGTTGCTCTCGCGGTCATTCGCACACACATCCGCCGAGCGAAGGGCCGACCGTTGCGGGGTACTGGCGCGCTGGTGCAACGGGTTACCAAGACCCTGCCTTTCGATCTGACACATGCACAGAAAACAGCGATTGGCGAAATCCGAGACGATCTAGCCTCGGACGCGCGTATGCTGCGGCTCCTCCAGGGCGACGTCGGCAGCGGTAAGACACTGGTCGCGGTAATGGCGATGCTGACGGCCGTCGAAGCCGGCGCTCAGGCGGTTCTCATGGCGCCGACGGAAATCCTGGCCCGACAACACCTGGCCACAGTCACGCCGCTAGCCAAGGCCGCTGGCCTGCAGGTCGCGCTTCTGACCGGGCGGGAGCGCGGAAAGAACCGGGCGGCAGCGCTCGAAGCCCTAGTGGAAGGACGAGCCCAGATCGCTGTCGGCACGCACGCATTATTCCAGGACGAGGTAGAATACAAGAACCTCGCGCTCGCCGTGATCGATGAACAACATCGGTTCGGTGTCCATCAGCGCCTGTCGCTTGCTGCCAAGGGCGACGCCGTAGACACCCTGGTAATGACGGCAACGCCCATTCCTCGGACCCTAATGTTGACGGCCTACGGCGATATGGACACCTCGCGCCTGATGGAGAAACCGCCGGGCCGCAAACCAGTGGATACCCGGGTCCTGCCGGTTGAACGCCTGGAGCAGATCGTCGACGCGTGCAACCGGGCCCTGAATGCCGGTGACAAGGTATTTTGGGTATGCCCCCTGATTGAGGAGTCAGAGAAGTTGGACGTCGCCGCCGCAGAGGATCGCCAAGCCGCGCTAGCATCTCGGTTCGGCGATCGCGTCGGCTTGGTCCACGGCCGCATGAAGGGCCCTGAAAAAGACAAGGCCATGGCGGCCTTCGTCGATGGGAATGTCGACATCCTGGTAGCTACCACGGTCATTGAAGTCGGTGTCGATGTGCCCGCGGCTACTGTCATGGTCATTGAACACTCGGAACGCTTCGGCCTAGCTCAACTTCACCAACTGCGCGGCCGCATTGGTCGGGGCGACAAGCCGGCGACGTGCCTTTTGATGTACGGGTCTCCACTCACCGAAACGGCGCGGTCACGGTTGTCGATCATGCGCGAAACCGATGACGGTTTTCTCATTGCAGAAGAAGACTTGAAGCTTCGCGGCGCCGGCGAACTACTGGGGACACGTCAAAGCGGTATTCCCGAATTCCTTCTGGCGGATCTGCAAATTCATGCGGACTTGCTGGCCGCGGCCCGCGACGACGCGGCACTTATCCTGGACAAGGATCCCGACCTGACCTCGGAACGCGGTCAGGCCGTTCGCACTCTTCTCTATCTGTTTGAACGCGATGCCGCGGTCAAAAACTTGCGCTCGGGTTAAATCGTCAGGCCTCTTCCTTTTTGGGATCGGCGCGAACCGCAGCTTGTTTCTCACCGGGACGACTGCCCTTCGGTATCAACACCGGCGCGCGTTCGTTTTCGCGGAGCACATCCAAGGTTTCATATGTGTGCGCAGATGTCAGCTTCACCGACTTCTCGGCTTCGGGCCGACGGTCCGGCGGCGTGACGATTCCGCCGGAGATCACCATCTTGATGGCTTCCTCAACACTCATATTGAGGGAGATCAAATCCTTCTTGGGCACGAACAGCAGAAATCCTGATGTTGGGTTCGGTGTCGTCGGCAGGAAGATATTGGTGCATTCCTCTTCCGTGACACTCTGTACCTCACCTTCTGTCCGGCCTGTAATAAATGCAATCGCCCAGATACCCCGCCGGGGGTACTCCACCAAGACGGCTTCTCGGAAAGCATTGGATTGCTGCGCCAGGACCGTCTCCAAAATCTGCTTCACGGCACTGTAGACATTTCGGATCACGGGCATACGCCCGAGAATTTGTTCGCTGGCCCGTGTCCAAAGACGTCCGAAGAACCCAGCTGTTGCGGCGCCGATCAGGATCAACGCAATCATCAACACCAGTAGACCCAACCCCGGTAACGCGAACGGCAGATAGCTCTCCGGATTGTATTTCGCGGGAATCAACGGCGTGACGCGGTCGTCGACAAACCCGATGAATATCCAGGCCAAGTATAAAGTTATCGAGATAGGCGCAACAACCAAGATACCGGTCATCAGATAGGCGCGCATACGCTGCGCAAAGCTCAGGGCTTTTTTTCGTTGTTGTGATTTGGGCGCTTGACTGGCGCCGTCCCCCAATAGCTCTTCGTTCATTTTAATATTTGGCCCTTTCCCGACCATTACGCGGCGCAGATTGGCAGAGGTGGGATGTAGCAACCGCCTCGATTGTGCCTCCAAATTCGAGCAAAGGCCTGAATTAGGCTACTAAGATTTGATATAGGAAACATATTTGGGCCAGCCAACTTCCAGCAAAAGTGAGTGTTCGACCAAATGGTATTCCCAGCGTGTAAACGATGTAATGAGCAACACGAAACCAGAAAAACGCTAACGCAGCAGATGCCGTCACGTCGTTATTCACATTAGCCAAGTGGGCGACTATCACCAATGCAGCAAACGGAGCAAGGTTCTCAATCGCGTTATAGTGCGCCCGCTTTGCCCGGGTAGCCCAATCCGGCAGAGGCTCGCCATCCGCCCGATAAGTAAGCGCTTGCATCAATCCCACGTTGACAATGTGGGCAAGGATATACGGCAGCCACATAAAGATCGTTAAGCCAGCGAGCCACACTAATACTTCAAGTTCATTAGTCATTGCGTATTACCTCTGATAATTTTCAACAGCCCAAACAACAAATAAGAAGATCTTATTCGCCGACGTGGCACCTCAAAGTGTTCAATTCAGCGCCATCAACCACTTGCTCGTAATATCGCGGTTATTGTCGGCCAAAATCTTTAGCAATCCACGAATAAACGGGTCCGCCTGATTCAATTTCTCGTCAAACATTTGACGGGTCACGCAGATAATCGTCGTACTCTTTGTCGCCCGAGCATTCGCCATGCGCGGCTGATTGTCGATTAGCGCCATCTCTCCAAAAATACCGTCCTTGCCGACGGTTCCAAGAACTTGTTCGTGATCATCGAGGATGACGAAGATTTCAACTTCGCCTTCTTCAACTACGTAAGCGAGGCGGCCTTCATCACCTTCTTTGAAAATCTGATCGCCTGAACCATATATCTGGCGTTGTAATATCAGTTGGTCCATGTTCTTCAACCTCTGGACAATTTACTTTCGTCGACCCGATCGCTT
>CAZNWX010000289.1:0-3511 GCA_964576415.1 uncultured Magnetovibrio sp.
TGTACCTAGGGACTCCCAGGGCTATCAGGTGGCGCGCGTGGAACAGAAGCTAGGACAGAAGAGCAATGACACGGCACAGATTACCCTAGAAGAAGTAAAGATCGGCCCGGAAAAGCTGTTGGGCAAAGAGGGAGAGGGCTACAAGATCGCGCTTTCTAACCTTGAAAGCGGGCGCATTGGCATCGCAGCTCAGTCCGTGGGCTTTGCCCGCGCCGCCTATATCGCCGCGAAAGCTTATGCGAAAGACCGACAGACCTTCGGCAAAGCTATCTACGATCACCAGGCCGTGGCCTTCAAACTCGCGGACATGGCCACTGAGATTGAAGCAGCGTCGTTAATGACCCTCAACGCAGCCCGTTTGAAGGTGGAAGGGAAGTCCTGTCTCAAGGAAGCCTCCATGGCTAAGCTGTTCTCCTCCGAAATGGCCGAACGGGTCTGTTCAGCAGCCATTCAGGTTCATGGGGGCTATGGATATCTGTCCGACTTCCCAGTCGAACGTCTCTATCGTGACGCCCGGCTCTGCCAAATTTACGAGGGCACCAGCGAGATCCAGAAACTGGTCATAGCCCGCGCAATTCGGGAGGAAGATTGATGGCTGATCCAGTCACCTTCTATTTTGATTTTTCGTCGCCTTATTCCTATTTTGCGGCCCAGAAAATCGATAGCACGGTCGAGGCCTGCGGGCGCACCGTGCGATGGAAACCCTTTCTCTTGGGTGCTCTTTTCAAGATCACCGGTTCGCAGCCGCTGAACACAATTCCCCTCAAAGGCGACTATTGCTTACATGATTGGGAACGCCTCGGCCAAATGACGAACACGCCCTGGATTATGCCCGATCCGTTCCCGATACCGACACAAGCCGCGGGCCGCGCCTTTTATTGGCTTGATGAACAAGATCCGAACCAGGCAAAAGCCTTTGCGCTGGCAGCCTTCAATACTTATTTCGGGCAGGGCATTAACATTGCAACACCCGATAAGGTGATAGAAGTCGCTGAAGGCGTGGGGGTCGACGGCACAGCCCTGTCGGTAGCGCTGCAGGAAGACGACGTCAAACAACGCCTCAAAGATGAAACCCAAGCCGCCATAGATGCAGGCGTTTTTGGCGCGCCGTTTTTCATAGTCGACGGCGAGGGATTCTGGGGCAGCGATCGCATGTGGATGATCAAGCGCTGGATTCAGGGCCGCAGCGCCTAACGAATAGGATAAGGAAGGACCTATGGCCATCAAGCTGAAGAAGGGCATCAAAGATTTGGTGGCAGAAGCCGAGGCGATCATTACCACCATCTCCACGGACGAAGCCATCAAACGTCATGTCAACGACGACGACAACACGGTGTTTGTCGATATCCGAGACGTTCGGGAACTGGAGCGCGACGGAATGGTGCCGGGCGCCGTGCACGTGCCTCGGGGTATGGTGGAATTCTGGTTCGATCCGGAGAGCCCGTATCATAAGGAATACCTGACGGACGAAGAGAAGACCTACGTCCTTTATTGCGCGGCGGCCTGGCGCTCGGCCCTATCGTGCAAAACTTTGGATGATATGGGTTTCCCCAACGCCGTCCACTTTGCGGAGGGTTTCAACGGCTGGAAACAGGCTGGCGGACCGATCGCCCAACGGCCACCCCGTAAGAAATAGGAGTCCATCTGTGACTATCCTGACATCTGCCGCTCGGCCCAATTCCGCTGATTTCCGCGCCAACACGGAGGCTATGCAGGCCGTCGTCAATAATCTCAAACAAACCGTGGATAATATTAAACGGGGTGGTGGCGACGCGGCTCAAAAGAAACATACGGACCGGGGCAAGTTAGCGCCGCGCGAACGTATTCGTCGTCTGCTGGATCCAGGTGCTCCGTTTCTGGAGTTCTCGCAGCTGGCGGGTCACAACATGTACGACACTCCTGTGCCGGCTGGTAGCATCATCACGGGTATTGGTCGCGTTTCTGGTCGCGAGGTGATCGTCGTCGCCAACGATGCCACGGTCAAGGGCGGAACCTACTATCCGATCACCGTGAAAAAACACCTGCGCGCTCAGGAAATCGCCATGGAGAACCGGCTGCCATGCATTTACCTGGTAGATTCCGGCGGCGCCTTCCTGCCCGAACAGGATGCTGTGTTCCCAGATAAGGAACATTTTGGTCGCATTTTCTTTAATCAGGCGAACATGAGCGGGCAGGGGATACCTCAGATTGCTGTGGTCATGGGCTCCTGCACCGCCGGTGGCGCCTACGTGCCAGCCATGAGCGACGAGAGCATTATTGTCGAGAACACGGGCACCATCTTTCTGGGCGGCCCGCCGTTGGTGAAGGCTGCGACGGGGGAGATCGTTAGCGCCGAGGAACTAGGCGGGGCCGCCGTCCATTCCAAGGTCTCTGGCGTCACCGACCACATGGCCCGCGATGATGATCATGCCCTGGCTACAGCCCGACGTATCGTCGACAACCTGAATAGCGTGAAATCCATCGACATTGATGTGGCTGAACCGGAGGACCCTCTGTACAGCGCCGACGGACTTTACGGCTTGGTCCCAACTGACCTGAAGAAGCCATATGACGTACGCGAGGTTATCGCTCGGATTGTTGACGGGTCACGCCTGGATGAATTCAAGGTCAACTATGGGACAACGCTGGTTACTGGGTTCGCGCGCATTTACGGCTACCCCGTGGGGATTGTCGCCAACAACGGAATCCTGTTCTCGGAATCGGCACAGAAAGGCGCTCATTTCGTCGAGCTTTGCGCACAACGGCGGATCCCGCTGCTGTTCTTGCAGAACATCTCCGGGTTCATGGTCGGCTCAAAGTATGAAGCAGGCGGCATCGCCAAAGACGGAGCCAAGATGGTGACGGCTGTGGCCACGGCTAGCGTACCCAAATTTACCGTTATCATCGGCGGCAGTTTTGGCGCCGGTAATTATTCGATGTGCGGTCGCGCCTATTCTCCGCGGTTCCTTTGGATGTGGCCGAATGCCCGCATTTCTGTCATGGGCGGCGAACAGGCGGCCTCCGTCTTGGCGACCGTCAAACGCGACAACATCGAGGCGAACGGAAGCGATTGGCCCGCGGACAAGGAGGTAGCTTTCAAGCAACCTGTCCTCGACCAGTACGAGCACCAGGGCCATCCCTATTATGCTTCCGCCCGGTTATGGGATGACGGGATCATCGATCCCAAGGATACAAGGATGGTCCTTGGCCTCGGCATATCCGCAGCACTCAATGCTCCCATCGAAGACACCAAATTTGGCCTTTTCCGGATGTAGAGAACCACCATGCTGAATAACGATATCCGAGCCACGGGTGAGTACAAGGAGGAGATCGCTACCTTCCTGGGAAAACGCACAGCCGCCCAGATTGAGGACTGATCATGTTCCGGAAACTTCTGATCGCCAATCGCGGAGAAATAGCCTGTCGGGTCATCCGGACAGCCAGGGATATGGGAGTAGCCACAGTCGCGGTCTATTCAGACGTCGATGCGGATGCGCCGCACGTGGCCCTGGCGGATGAGGCCGTGGCCATC
>CAZNWX010000290.1:0-1535 GCA_964576415.1 uncultured Magnetovibrio sp.
CGGGTCAATCTGTCGGCGCTTTGTTTAAGCAAATTCGCTGCATCTTCGTCGCTGCCCGGCTCGGCCATGAACTCGATCCCCGTGTTGACAGCGCTGACGGCGCCGACAAGGTCATGGAAGAGACGCGAATTCAACAATTGCGCCGTTTTGAGATCGATTTGCACCTAGCATACCCCCATCAGATTATTGAGCATGACGGCCCGATATAGCATGAACTTTTACATTATAATCTTTTGGGATCAACGTACGCCGCAACTGGGACAGTCCACCACAGCTATTATGGTGTAATTCCTCGCAAATTGTTTCATTTAAGAAAATGAGCATCTTGAGAAATTGAGAATCTCTGGTATACGAAACCCAAAGGTATTTTGCCTGGTCTGATACCGGTCAAAGTGCAGAAAAACAAAAGCATTTTGGTCTTTGGGAGTGACGCCAAATGTCTACCACGACAACCCTCGAACGCCCCCGCCATGGCGGGCGCTCACCATTTCACCCCAAGGGCCGGCAGGTCGAAGACAAGGCGGCGGATGAGGTCCGCGAACTACTGGGCGACCGACCGCGCAGACGGGACCTTTTGATCGAGTATTTGCACCTCATCCAGGATTTCTACAAGCAACTATCCGCCGCCCACCTCGCTGCCCTGGCCAGCGAAATGAAGCTCGCCATGACGGAGGTATATGAAGTCGCCACCTTCTATCATCATTTCGATGTAGTGAGGGAAGGCGAAACTGCGCCGCCGGCACTGACCGTCCGCATATGCGACGGCATTACCTGCGAGATGATGGGTGCCGCGTCCCTGCTCGAAGAACTGGTGGCGCGCTATGGCGCAGGAACGGACGTCCGGGTCGTCCATGCACCGTGCGTTGGGGCCTGCGACCGCGCCCCCGTCGCGGTGGTCGGGCAACGTCAGGTTCACTACGCCAACACGGCGCGCGTCGCCGACGCCGCGGACGCCGGCAACACGACCGCGGACCTCCCAGACTACATAGACCTGGACGCCTCTAGGGCGGACGGTGGCTATGTGGTTTGGAACGCCTGTCGGAACGGTGAACGGGACCGTGACGACGTAATCAACGCCGTCGACCAATCCGGCCTTCGCGGACTTGGCGGCGCGGGCTTCCCGACCGCTCGAAAATGGGGCTTCCTGAAGGGCGCGCCGAAGCCCCGGCTGATCGCCGTCAATGCGGACGAAGGTGAGCCCGGCACGTTTAAGGACCGCTATTGCTTTGAGACGGATCCGCACCGCGTATTGGAAGGTATCCTAATCGCCGCATGGGCCGTGGAGGCGGAAGCGGCCTACATCTATCTTCGCGACGAATATCCGCAGTGCCGGGACCTGCTCCTGACGGAGATCGCGCGACTGGAGTCCGAGGGCATGACCGGCGGCATTTCGCTTCATCTGCGGCGCGGCGCCGGCGCCCTATGCTGCCGGCGACGACGCCTCCCACAGCTCGAACGGGTCGGCGGGCGTTGGGGCTGCGGGCGGCGGCGGCGGGCGCCCGCTCCGTAACAAGAAGCGTGCCGTCGCGCTCGGG
>CAZNWX010000290.1:1545-2261 GCA_964576415.1 uncultured Magnetovibrio sp.
ACGTGGCGCGGGCGCCTACATCTGCGGCGAAGAATCAGCCATGCTGGAGAGCATTGAGGGCAAGCGCGGCCTACCGCGCAACCGCCCGCCCTTCCCGGCGCAGGAAGGCTTGTTCAAGCGGCCGACATTGATCAATAACGTGGAAACAATGTTCTGGCTTCGCGATATCGTCGCCAACGGGCCTGACTGGTACCAAGATCAAGGCCGCCCGCACTTCTATTCCGTGTCCGGTCGGGTCAAGGAGCCTGGCGTCAAATTGGCGCCGGCCGGTGTGACGGTCCGCGAGCTCATTGAGGACTACTGCGGTGGCATGCAGGACGGCCACTCCTTCAAGGCCTACCTGCCAGGCGGTGCCTCTGGGGGCCTTTTGCCCGCAGACAAGGGGGATACCCCCCTAGATTTCGGCGCGCTGGACGAATACGGCTGTTTCATCGGCTCGTCGGCCGTTGTTGTCTTCTCGGAACAGGATGACGTGCGAACCATCTGCCGGAACCTGATCCACTTCTTTGAATATGAGAGCTGCGGGCAATGCACGCCGTGCCGGGTCGGTTGCGAGAAAATGCTAAAGTTGATCAACGCCCCCAGCTGGGACGAAAATCTGATTTCGGAGTTGAGCGCTGCCATGCGGGATGCTTCCATATGTGGGTTGGGTCAGGCGGCCCCAAACCCGGTGGAGAGTGCGCTGCGTTTCTTTGCGGAGGATGTGAAATGAGAGA
>CAZNWX010000290.1:2271-3491 GCA_964576415.1 uncultured Magnetovibrio sp.
CGAGGCCCAGACCGACGAAACTATCTGGGAGATTGCCAAACGCCGCGGCAACACGATCCCGCATCTGTGCCACCGCGACAAACCAGGCTACCGCCCCGACGCCAACTGCCGCGCCTGCATGGTTGAGATCGAAGGTGAACGCGTATTGGCTCCCTCGTGCCGACGCACGCCAACGCCGGGCATGAAGGTGACGACCAATAACAAACGCGCCAAGACGGCGCGAAAGATGGTCCTGGAACTACTGCTTGCTGATCAGCCAGAGAAAGTGAAGGCCCACGATCCGGATTCGCTCTTGTGGCATTGGATCGACGACACCGGGCTCGGTGGCAGCCGGTTCCCGGCACGCAACGAGACGCCGGCCCAAGACACGTCGCATTCGGCCATGTCCGTAAACCTGGACGCGTGCATCCACTGCAATCTTTGTGTGCGCGCCTGCCGGGAGGTCCAGGTCAACGACGTCATCGGCATGGCGCACCGGGGAGCGGAAAGCCAAATCGTCTTCGACATGAACGATCCCATGGGCGACAGCACCTGTGTTGCGTGTGGCGAATGCATACAAGCGTGCCCCACTGGGGCACTACTACCCAAATCAGTAGTTGCAAAGGATCCACCGGGTCGAGTCCAACCTGATCGTAGTGTCGATTCGGTCTGCCCATACTGTGGCGTTGGATGCCAGTTAACATACCACCTGAAGGATAACAAACTTCTCTACGTCACTGGACGGGAGGGGCCAGCGAATGAAAATCGGCTTTGCGTAAAGGGCCGGTTCGGTTTCGATTATGTACATCACAGCCACCGCCTAACAGTCCCACTAATGCGAAAAAATGATGCACCAAAATCTGCTGAAGAAGATATAGATCCGTCAAACCCATTTACACATTTTCGTGAAGCTAGCTGGGAAGAAGCGCTCGACCATGCTGGCTCCGGGCTCACAAAGATCCGCGACAAGCATGGTGGGGGAGCACTCGCTGGTTTTGGCTCTGCAAAGGGTTCCAACGAGGAAGCTTATCTGTTTCAAAAATTGGTGCGTACTGGATTTGGTACAAATAACGTGGATCACTGCACGCGACTATGTCATGCGTCCTCCGTTGCAGCGCTTATGGAATGTATCGGATCAGGCGCAGTTACCGCGCCCTTCACTGCCGTTAGTGAAGCCGAAGTAATTATCGTGATTGGCGCCAATCCAACGGAAAACCACCCAGTCGCCGCAACCTTTTTCA
>CAZNWX010000291.1:0-3480 GCA_964576415.1 uncultured Magnetovibrio sp.
CACGCAGCGCACGGCATTCGTCACCCGGCAATCGTGCAGCGACACCCCGTCATTAGGCCTAGCCGCATAGCTGCCCTTAGCCCAGCCGAACTTCCCGAGTGTCGCATACAACAGATCCCCCGCGTAGTCGCCGGTGAAAGGCCGGCCGGTCAGGTTAGCGCCTTTTAGGCCGGGCGCCATACCGACGATCAAAAACCTCGCTTCCAACGCACCGAATGCCGGCACGGGCGCGTTATGCCAGTCTGGCTGACGGGCCCGATGGGTTTCACGGAATTCAACGAGGCGCGGACAAAGGGCACAGTCCCAGCCGGGTTTCTGAGGCGAGGGGGCTGCGGACATTTTGATTGGATGCCCGCGCCGTCAGGCAATTTCCATCTCATCGTGGTCGTCGAAATCGTCCGACAGTCCGGGCGCCATATCGTCGTTTCGCGGGACCGCGCCGTCCTGCAGGTCCCGATTGCCCGGCGCGCGGGCGATACTGGCACGCAAATCATCCAATTCGATGAAATTATCGGCCTGACGGCGCAATTCATCGGCGATCATCGGCGGTTGCGAGCGAACCGTACTGACGACGCTCACCCGGAGGCCCTTGCGCTGTATCGCTTCCACCAGACGCCGGAAATCCCCGTCGCCGGAGAAAATTATAGCATGGTCCAGATGCTCGGCCATTTCCATGACATCAATCGCCAGTTCGATATCCATATTACCCTTGAGCTTGCGGCGGCCGGCGTCGTCGGTGAATTCCTTGGTGGGCTTCGTCACCATGGTATAGCCGTTGTAGTCCAGCCAATCGACCAGCGGCCGAATGGGGGAGTATTCCTGATCTTCAATCAACGCCGTATAGTAAAACGCGCGCAATAATCTACCTTTGTCGGTGAAAACCTCCAAAAGGCGCCTATAGTCAATGTCAAAGCCCAATGCTCGCGCTGCTGCATAAAGGTTTGATCCATCTACAAAAAGTGCTATTCGCTCTTGCGGATATATGGTCATGGAAACGTCCTATTGAAAATGTGTCTCACCGGCTATGCTAACAGTACGTCGCGCGCAATATTCGCACGATCAACACTTACCACTGCGGTTGACTCAGAAGAATTGGGTCGCAGGGCATTCCATAGAGATATGTCTATTCAATGCCGACCACAAGGGGCGGTGGCTCAGAACGTGACGGACCAACGCCCATGATCATCCTCGGTATCGGCGCCAATCTGCCCCATCCGAAGATCGGTCCGCCCCGCGCATCATGCGGGGCGGCCCTAAATATACTCGAAAAATCAGATATTTATATAGATCGGCGATCGCCATGGTACGAAAGCAAGCCGGTTCCGATTTCGGATCAGCCCTGGTACGTCAATGGTGTCGTCACGGTCACAACTTCTTTGCCGCCGTCCGCGTTAATGCAGAGACTTTTAGCGATCGAAGTCGATCTTGGCCGCGAGCGAAGTGTGCCCAATGCGCCGCGGACCTTGGATCTCGACATTCTCGCCTATGGCGACCGGATCATCGACGAGGCTGACGTCAGCAATTTACAACTTAAGATTCCACATCCACGAATGCATATAAGATCTTTTGTTATCAATCCATTATGCGATATTTCTCCCACATGGGTTCATCCGGTCCTTCAGCGAGCCGCTACGGCGTTGCGCGACGACCTGCCGCCGGATAAGAACATCCGCAAAATGGCCGACGCTGATGGTCTTTTCGGGACGGAATGGCAGCCGTCCACCACGTGAATTTTTCCAATTGTGGTATGCATTTGTCTTGCACACGGGGACCGGTGGAATTATACAAGGCCGGTTCTCTTATCTCGCATTCCGGAGGATCCGATGGCTCGTGTTACGGTTGAAGATTGCGTAGACAAAATTCCTAACCGCTTTGACTTGGTAATGATGGCGGCCCAGCGAGCGCGCGGCATTTCCGCCGGCGAGCAGTTGACCTTGGACCGCGACAACGACAAGAACCCTGTTGTATCGCTCCGTGAGATCGCCGAAACGACCGTCAGCATGGAAGAGCTTGAGGAAGAGGTAATCAAGAGCCTGCAGCGCTTCGTCGCCATGGACGAGCCAGAAGAAGACGAAATGGACCTTTTGGCCATTCAACAGGGCCTGAATACGGAAATGGACGACGAGGCCGCATCCGTTGCGGTTTTCGGCGGCGACCCGGCGGCGGCGGCTGATGCCGACGGCGACATCATGGCGGTGCTCGGCGACGACGAAAGCAACGCCTGAACGGCCTTACTGCAAATGCGCCGAGCGTTGGCGGACTGTTGCTGGTCAAATCCTCAAGAATTCTTTTTAATACCTCCTAAGTAAGCCATCTGCCCCAGAGGGGTCTTATGATTCGCCAGTTTGAATTGGTGGAACGCGTCCGCGCCTATGATCCAACCGCCAGCGAGGATCTGCTCAACCGCGGCTACGTCTTCGCCATGAAGGCGCACGGTTCGCAACAGCGAGCCTCGGGAGATCCCTATTTTTCGCATCCCCTCGAAGTGGCCGGTATACTGACCCACTACAAACTGGACGCCGACACCATCGTCACGGCGCTGCTGCATGACACCATTGAGGACACGGAGGTCAACCGGGACGATGTCGATGAGCAGTTCGGCCCCAACGTGGCGCGCCTTGTAGACGGCGTCACCAAACTAACTCGCATCGAATTTCAATCTGATCAGGTCAATCAGGCGGAGAACTTCCGGAAATTCGTCCTCGCCATGTCGGAAGACATTCGGGTCCTGTTGGTCAAGTTGGCGGACCGCCTGCACAACATGCGAACGCTGCATTTCATCAAACGGCCCGAAAAGCGCCAACGGATCGCGATGGAAACCATGGATATCTATGCGCCCCTGGCCGAGCGCATCGGCATGCAGGAAATGAAGCAAGAGCTAGAAGACCTGGCTTTTGCGGAGATCAACGGCGACGCCCGCCAATCGATCCTCAAACGCCTGGATTTCCTACGCACCAAGGGCGAAGACCTGATCGACGGCATCATTACCGAAGTTCAAGGCCTGATGGCCAACCATGGTATTCAAGCGGCCATCTCGGGACGGGAGAAAACGCCGTATTCCATCTGGAAGAAAATGCAGAAGAACGAAGTCGGGTTCGAGCAATTATCCGACATCATGGCCTTTCGCGTCATCGTTGACAGTGTCGAAGACTGCTACAAAACCCTGGGTATCGCCCACAACGCCTATCCGGTGGTGCCCTCCCGTTTCAAGGATTACATCTCAACGCCGAAACCCAATGGCTACCGATCCCTCCACACCGGGGTTTTCGGGCCGGAGCGGCACCGGATCGAGTTGCAGATCCGAACCCAGGAGATGCATGACGTGGCGGAGCGAGGCGATGCTGCCCACTGGAACTACAAACAGGGCGGTCCGGCCACGGATGGCCCACAATACCGCTGGCTGCGTGAACTTCTGGATATCCTCGAACACGCCTCAGAACCGGAGGAGTTTCTGGAGCACACGAAGCTAGAAATGTTCCA
>CAZNWX010000292.1:0-208 GCA_964576415.1 uncultured Magnetovibrio sp.
AGGGTTTTCAAACGCTGCCAAAAATAGGTTTGCGAGGTCATACAAGTGGATCATGGAAGCGGAATCGTTGGGCGTCCTCTCATGACGCGCGGGACCGCCATCGATGACGCGTTTCAACCAGGCAAAGGGATTGTGGTTCATGTGCTCGGGCAGGATCGTCGGGCCGTAGAGGCCCGTCGGCAACATGATGGAGAGGCGCATGCCGTGT
>CAZNWX010000292.1:242-3474 GCA_964576415.1 uncultured Magnetovibrio sp.
ACGTATACTTCTTCGCCCGGCATTGCTCATGCGCGTCCGACCAGTGGTCGACCTCGTTCTTCACCGGCACGGACGGGACGGGATTGGTGCTCGACGTTGACGAACAGATTACTGCCGTACGCACGCCCTCGCGATGTGCCGCGCGGAGAATGTTTAAGCAACCGTCCACCGTAGGCATGATGATCTCCGCATAACCGCGTGCGTCATCCATTTCCTTGGCCAGCGTACCGTCGGGCCCCTTATAGGTGGGAATGAGACAAGCGATAAACACACCGTCGGCGCCATCCAAAGGCGCAGCGAAGGATGCCTCGTCGCCCATCTCGGCACTGAACAGTGAAAGGTTTTCAGCGCCTGGTAGGGCCTTTAGATAGAATGCCTTTTCAGGCGCGTTCCTGTCGCGGAGAGTGCCATTAACGGCGTAACCGCGTTGCAACGCGGCCCGAACAATATTTGAACCGACGAGCCCGCTGGCGCCTGCAACGCAAAGGGTGGTTGCCTCAGTCATGGAAATCGTCTCCCGGATTAGATGTTGTCGCTGGGCAGGATCCTCGCCGTTATTGATCATAACGGCCTGTCTGCAACACGCAAACCGGCGGCACCTATCAGGCCAGAAAAATCCGCCGCCCGGTTTCGCTGGATTCGTAGACGGCTTCCTCGGCGCGGAGGTTCGCCAGGTAGTTCCGTCCCGTGTTGGCCACGGCAGACCCTAAAGTCAAATGGTCCAGAACCTGTTTCTGCGTCCGGTAGACGCTATCGCCGGCGAAGCCCCGGGCCTCCCAATCGAAGAGGATGGCCTCTTCCGCGTTGGCGCCGAAGGTCCGAAAGAAAACCTTTCCGTCACCGCTGAGGCGGATGGTGCCCTTCGACCCCTCTACCCACATGTCGCCGATGGTTCGGCGCCGGTCCTCAGCGATGTGGTCGGACAGGCGATTGCCGTCGAAGAGCGCGCGCACGCCGCTTTCAAATTTCATGATTATGAAGCCCGCGTCTTCGCCCGCGATATGCGGGTTCAATTGGGTGAGTTCTGCGGTCACGGTCTCGATTTCGCCGAAAAAGCCTCGAAAAACATCGATCAGGTGTATCGCCGTTTCGTGAACTAAGAAGCGCTCCATCTTCTGGAAGTAGGGTTGCCGGCCAAGGTAGGCCTCAGGGCCCTGACCATCGCCCGGCCGCAGGCGAAAAGTGGCCTGATAGACCTCGCCGATCCTACCAGCGTCCAGCATCTCCTTGATCTTCATGTGCCACGGCTGAAAGCGGAAGTTTTCGTGCACGAACAAAGGCACGCTGGCATCTTCGGTCAATTGGACTGCCGCTTCCGCCTCTGCCAGGGAACGGGTGAAGGGCTTTTGACAAATAATCGGGATATAGCGCGCCACGCACATCTCGATGAACGCCATGTGCATGACGGGTGGCACGATGATGTCCACCAGGTCGGGCTTCACCGCGTCCAACATGGTTTCGAAATCATCAAAGGCCTGACAGCCGGCGAAGGCGGCAGCAGTCGCCGCCGCCTGGGCCTTGTTCAGGGAGCAGACGCCAACCAAGTCCACATCCAACCGCCTCCAAGCGTCATGGTGGAACTGACTGAAATAACCTGTGCCGACTGTGGCCAGGCGCCGCCGCACCTGTGTTTCCGACATCGACCCTCTCCTATGGGTGCCAATGATATGGCGCGAGGCCCGCCTGATCCGTCCGGAACGTGGCAATGGAATCTCCGAGCAGACAGCCGAGATAGACGGTCTTCAAGTCCGGTCCGCCAAAAGCCAGGCTGGATATGTTCTTGAGCTTCTTCCCGGCCGCCTTGTCCAGGTGCGACCGGCCCAACTGATCAGCCCGGTAGGCCGCCTCAGTCCACGCGATATGATCGGGGTCACTGTCTTCGACGATGATTTCACGGTTACCGTTGCGGTCCACTCGAATGACGCGATTGGACACGATGGAAGTGATCCACACGCCGTCGTCCGCATCGAAGGTCAGACCGTCCGGATATTCTCCTTCACCGAATTCTGTGATCGTCGTCTTATTCACGAGATTACCGCTACCGGTAACATCAAATCGTGTCAGGCGGCGGGCGAAGGTTTCGTTGACATAAAGCTGTCCTGTTTCCGGGTGGACTAGACATTCGTTGGTGTAGCCTAACCCGTCCGCAACGATGCGCGCGCCCGCGTCATCCACCAAGACTATAAATCCGTCGGAACAATCGGCCCGGTATCCCAGGTCCCGCGGTTGGAGGCGCGTGCTCACCGTCACCCAGGTCCGGCCCTGACCATCCACGTGAACATAATTGGTCGGCGGCAGATGAATACCGTCGACACTGGTGAGGAACGGCGTCAGTTCACCATCTGGCGTCAACCGGAATACGCCGCCGTCTTTATCGCCCAAATGCGTGAGCAGCCATCCACCGTCACGCAGGATCGCAATGCCGTTGGGTTTCGGCTGAAAATCCCCTTTCGCCAGCACAGTGACCATATCTCCCGTGGAGGCCAGCAACGTGACCCCGCCCCGCCAGTCGGCCATGTGCAACGTTCCGTCCAGGCGCGCCAACGCGCATTCGGGACGGTGCAGACCGCTTCCGATATACTGAAGTTGGTCCAGATCGATCATGAGAACCTCCGGAGACAAGATAACAAATTGATTAGAATATTCGTTGCGTCACAGCAATCGCGGAGACGCCCTCAGCCGCGGAAGAACTCCGCCATGGCGACTGTGGCCGCAACCCCGGCATTAAGACTCTCGACCCCTTCGCGCCCACCTGGAATCTGGACCAACTCATCACAGTACTTACGCGTCTTCTCGCGAAGGCCTTCGCCTTCGGCGCCGATGACGATAACGGTTTTCTCGGCGAACTCGGCCTGCGCCAGGGTCTTTTTTCCACGCTCATCCATGCCGTAGGCCCAATAGCCCAGTCCCTTCAGGTCCTGCAACGCGCGAGACACATTGGTCACCCGGAACACCTTAACGAATTCCGCACCGCCCACGGCATAGCGGACTACCGTCGAACTCAGGCTGACCGACCGGTTCTTCATGACCAGAACGGCATCAACTCCGAAGAATGCGGCGCCGCGCTGGATGGTGGCGAAGTTCTGCGGGTTGGAGACCTGATCGAGTGCCAGAATACAACGCCCATGTTCCAGGATATCTAGATCCCGGTCGCCATAGTGCGGACGGGGATTAGCAAACACCACAATGCCCTGGTGTTTGTCATCTTCCGTAAATTCACCCAGACGCCGGA
>CAZNWX010000293.1:0-3441 GCA_964576415.1 uncultured Magnetovibrio sp.
GATCCTAGCGAACGGGATTGGTTCAAGCTGCTGACGATGGTGCAGGGTGTGGGCAACAAAGTGGGTTTGGCGATCCTTGGAATTCTGGGTCCTGATGAGTTGATGCAGGCGGTTGCCGCTGCTGATAAGGCCGCCGTCAGCCGAGCCCCGGGCGTCGGTCCGAAATTGGCGACACGGATTGTCAGTGAGCTCAAGGACAAAGTTGGGGCCATGGCGCTCGGTACCGTTGCCAAGTCGCAGGCGGCGGTGGTGGCGCCAGATTCTTCATCAACCGCCGCCGTGTCGGAGGCGGCGTCGGCTTTGGTGAATTTAGGATATGGCCCGTTGGAAGCGTTGACGGCTGTATCACGCGTATCCGTCAATCTGGGCGACGAGGCTGGTGTCGAAGAGCTGATTCGCGATGGCCTGCGGGAACTGGCGCCCGCCGACGTGCGAGCCGGGGGGGGTAGCCAATGAGTGAGGAACGCGTGATCACGCCGAAAGCTAGTGCTGATGACTACCAGGCTGATTTCGCGGATGGCGGCATTCGTCCACTGAACTTCGATGACTTCATCGGCCAACGTCCCGTTTGCGATAATTTGAAGGTTTTTATTCAAGCGGCCCGCGGTCGGGGCGAAGCGATGGATCATGTTTTGTTCCATGGACCGCCGGGTCTCGGCAAGACAACGTTGGCGCAAATTGTCGCACATGAGTTGGGCGTCGGATTCCGTGCCTCGTCGGGGGCGGTGATCGCGAAGGCGGGTGATCTGGCTGCCATCCTTTCCAATTTGCAAGCCAACGATGTTTTGTTCATTGATGAGATTCACCGACTAAATCCGGTGGTTGAGGAAATTCTCTACCCCGCCATGGAAGACCGGCAATTGGACCTAATTATCGGCGAAGGGCCGGCGGCGCGGTCCGTGCGGATCGATTTGGCGCCTTTTACGCTGGTCGGCGCGACCACCCGCTCCGGTCTTCTGACGACGCCGTTGCGTGAGCGGTTTGGGATACCTTTGCGCATGGTCTTCTACAATCCCGAGGAATTGGAACTGATCGTTAGCAGGGGTGCGCGGTTGCTTGGGTTCGACCTGACCAAGGACGGAGCCCGTGAAATTGCCCGGCGCGCGCGTGGGACGCCACGTGGCGCCGGTCGGCTTCTGCGGCGCGTGCGCGATTTCGCGGCCGTTGCGGACGCCGGAGCGGTGGACGCCGCAGCAGCCGATACGATGTTGAACCGTCTGGATGTGGACCCCCGCGGCCTGGATGCTATGGATCGGCGCTACCTCGTATGCATTGCGGAGAATTACGGTGGCGGCCCCGTAGGCGTGGAAACGCTTGCGGCCGCCCTTTCGGAACAGCGCGACACCATAGAAGAGGTCATTGAACCCTATCTCTTGCAGCAGGGTTTCCTCATGCGCACGCCGCGCGGCCGTGCGCTGGCGACAGAGGGCTATCGCCACCTGGGCTTGCAGGCGCCCATGAACATGGCCCAATTGGCATTGATCGGGGAGAACCCGGACGCGGAGGCTATAGATGGCTGAACCGACTGGAAACCCTCATCGTTTCGTGCTGCGCGTCTACTATGAAGATACAGATGCCGGGGGTATCGTCTACTACGCCAATTACCTGCGCTACGCGGAACGGGCGCGCACCGAGATGTTGCGCGATCTGGGCGTGGAAAGTTCGCGTTTGATGCGGGATGATAACGTTGCCTTGGCGGTGCGCTGGTGCGCCGTCGACTATCTGAGGCCTGCCGTCCTGGATGACTATTTGGTCGTCGAAACATCGTTGCATCGGGTTGGTGGGGCGACGTTGGAAGCTATACAAACTGTTCAGCGCCAGGATGTTGACTTGGTGCGGATCGATCTCAAATTGGGTTGCATGTCTTTAGACGGTGGCGCGGCACGCTTGCCGGCGGCCGTCCGCGAGATGCTAAGCAGCTTTATAAATTCAAACGGGTCTTAGAAAATTCCAGGGGTTCAATATGGAAAACCAAATTGTGGATGCGGTGACTTTGGGCGGCTCGGCGACGGACTTGGATTTCAGCATGATTTCCCTATTTTTGCGCGCCGACCTTGTCGTCAAATCGGTGATCATCCTTCTTCTTCTGGCATCGCTATGGTGTTGGGCGATCATCTTCGAAAAATGGTTTGGCATGCGCCGCCTCAACAAGCACTCCAGCGAATTCGAGCAAGCCTTTTGGTCGGGAGCTTCGCTTGATGATCTCTATGATCGCATCGCCGCGCAGCCGCACGATCCCATGTCGGCGGTCTTCGTAGCGGCCATGCGCGAATGGCGGCGCGCGGCCGGTGCCGCTAATGGCGGTAGCGCGAATATTGGTCTCGCTGATCGGATCGATCGGGTAATGCAAATCACCCTGGCTCGCGAAATGGACCGCGCAGAGCGCTACATGACGTTTCTGGCGACGACCGGTTCGACAGCACCATTTATTGGGCTGTTCGGAACCGTTTGGCTGTGGTGGCTCCCGGCATTGCCGAGGCTCTGTTCGCGACGGCGCTTGGCCTTTTAGCAGCGATCCCTGCGGTTGTTGCCTATAACAAGCTGAGCCGCGATCTGGATCACTACGCCGGAAGACTGGAGAGTTTTGCCGGTGAATTTGCCGCGATCCTAAGCCGCGAAATGGATCAGGATATCTAGTATGGCTGTGAGTCTCAAAACGGCTCGCGGTCGCACCCCGCTCCGGCGCTCCGAGCCGATGAGCGATGATCACGGCTCCATTGCTTACGGTGGGGGTCCAAGTCGATCTGCCCGAAACCAAGGCATCCACCATCAAAGGTAACGATGAGCCCTTGGCGGTCAGCGTCGATAAGGACGGGAAGGTTTACATCCAGGACAGCGAGACGACCGTGGATGCCGTTGCCGCGAAGCTTCGGGCTATCAGCAGCAACAATTCCTATATCCGTATTTTCGTGCGCGGTGATGCTGGCGTGAATTATGGTCGGGTCATGGAAATCATGGGCGTCATCAATGCGGCGGGCTTTCGGAAGGTCGCGCTGATCGCCCGTCAACCGGGTAGCCGCAAACCCGATGCGCGCCGTAAGGACTAGAAGGATAAGTGAGGTCCATGCGCGGCGGCTTTTTCTTTTCTCTGGTATTCCACGCGGTGGTAGCGATCTTCGCATACCTGGGCATGCCCTATCTGAAGCCCGAGCCGTTAATCACAGAGTCGGTAATTTTTGTCGACGTGGTTGACGTCGCTGAAGAATCGAACGCTCCGCCACCACAGTCCGAACCGGAGCCCGAGGAGATCAAGGAGCCTGAACCGCCGCCGCAGGAAGATTCGACGCCACCGCCCGAACCGGTGTTGGAACCCGGGCCAGAGCCAGAACCTGCACCGGAGCCCGAACCCGTCGTGGAGCCGAAACCTGAGCCCAAACCGGAACCCAAGGTGGAGCCCAAGCCCAAACCCAAGCCCAAGCCCAAGCCCAAGCCCAAGCCCAA
>CAZNWX010000294.1:0-3433 GCA_964576415.1 uncultured Magnetovibrio sp.
GGCATAGACCCAACCCGAACCGGGGGTCGCCTTGAAGCCGCCATAGCACCAGCCGCCATTGATGTAAAAGCCATCAATATCGGTTTTGGTGATGATCGGGCTGCCATCCATGGACATGTCCATAACCCCGCCCCAAGTCCGCATTAGGCGCAGGCGACTGAAGGCAGGAAACATGGAAATTACGGATGCCACAACGTCCTCAATGCGTGGGAAATTGCCACGCTGGGCGTAGGAATTATAGAAGTCTAGGTCACCGCCCATAACCAACTCGCCCTTGTCCGATTGGGAGATGTAGCAGTGGGTTGCTCCCGACGTGACCACCGTGTCGAGGCAAGGTTTCACTGGTTCGGAAACCATAGCCTGAAGCACGTGACTTTCGATAGGCAGGCGCATCCCGGCCATGGCTGCGATATGGCCAGTATGGCCCGCGACGGCGGTGCCGATTTTTTTCGCCTTAATGGCGCCGCGCGAGGTCTGTACGCCGACGACGCCGCCGTTCTCTATATCGATCCCAGTCACTTCGCAGTTCTGGATGATATCGACGCCCCGCGCGTTCGCGCCCCGAGCGAAACCCCAGGCCACAGCATCGTGTCGAGCCGTCCCGGCGCGCGGTTGTAATAGGCCGCCTTTAACGGGGAAGCGGGCGCTATCGGAAATATCCAATAGCGGCGCGCGGGCACTGACTTCGCGCTTATCCAGCCATACCGCATCTGCGCCGTTCAGGATCATAGCGTTGCCGCGCCGTTGGTGGGCGTCAACCTGAGCGTCCGTATGCGCCAAGTTTATGACGCCGCGTTGGGAGAACATGACGTTGAAGTTCAAATCCTGGCTCAAGCCCTCCCAGAGCTTCAGGGAATGCTCGTAGAACAATTCGTTCTCCGGCAGTAGGTAGTTGGCGCGGACAATTGTCGTGTTCCGCCCAGTATTGCCGCCGCCCAGATAACCTTTCTCTAGTACCGCCACGTTGGTGATACCGTGGTTCTTCGCCAAGTAATAAGCGGTTGCTAAGCCATGCCCTCCAGCGCCAATGATAATGACATCATATTCCGGTTTTGGGTCAGGGTTGTGCCAGGCCTCGCCCCAGTTCTTGTGATTGGTGAACGCGTTTCGGGCGAGGGAGAAGATCGAATATTTCTGCATGTTTAGCTGTCCTTCAGTCATGCCAAAGGTCTCGACAGCGCTCGAGGTTCACGATGTCTCGGATGCGCTGGAGCCAGGTGTCCGCGCGTCTGGCGTGACCGGCAGCAGTGACCAGGTCGCGGAACTTGATGTCCACCTGGGCATCGCTCATGGGTTTCGTGGGTGCGCCAACGGCTTCGGAGTTTAAGCGCTCGATGGTCTTTCCGTCTACTGTAGTGATCCGCACCCTAGCACATTCAGGTCCGATTTTGCCGGCCTCGGATTTCGTGGTTAAGTCTGGGTCGTGGTGCATTGAGATTTTTGGCATGAGGGCCCGTACCGCCGTATCGGTCAGTGCGTCGGGGCCGGCTCGCGCGACCGTGAAGCCGCGGTCTATAATCACGCAGGCTAAGATGAACGGTAGGCTAAACTGGCCCTGGGGCACGCGGTTCGGAACGTCGTAGACAAGGCTATCGATGACGATCTGCGGCGCGTCCACCTCGATGGCCGAGATGTCGTCAGGTCCAAGTTCGTTCTCGTGCAGCAATTCAGTAGTTGCCTCGGCTGCGGCGTGCGACGCGGAACAGGCGGGATAAGGTTTTAGATAGACGCCCGGATCGAGGACGGACCAGTGTGTGCCAAGGTTATCAAGCTGGCTGAGTTCTAGGGGGCTGCGCTTTATCAGATGCGCCATGCCGTTGACACCTTCGAGAGCATCCAGAGGAGCGGAAATGCCGGCTTCGGCGAATTGCGCACTGGTGATGCCCAGGGCGGCCACCTGACCGTTGCCAACAAACTTGGCTTCGGTACCGTTAGCGATGCGGAGCCCGCTGGCTCGGCACAAGGCGTGGGCTATGGCCAACGCGGTCTGCTCCGTATTCAATCCGAGGGCCTTTGAAGCACCAGCAGCCGCACCGAGGCCGCCGAACACCGATGTCGTCCACCAGCCATCCATGAAGATCTGGTTGCTAGCGGCGCGTCCAAATGCGTATTCGGCTTCGGAACCGGCAATGAAGGCGGTGAAGATGGTACGGCCGTCAGTGTCCGCATGGTCAGAGGCGGCTAGAACGGCGGCGGCTATGGTGGCGGAGGCATGGACGACCCCTGCATAAGAGGTGTCATCGTAGTCCAGGGCGTGGGCCGCCGCACCGTTGGTTAGCGCAGCCCCCGTGGCCGAGGTGGTATGGTCCATGCCAGCGATTCGGCAAGGCCCCGTGCCGTATTCGTTGAGGGCGAGCGTGCGAACTTTGCCAACCGCGTCAATGGTTTGGCCGCCCACCATGCAGCCGAGAACATCAACCCAACTCTGCATAGCGGCGGTCCGCGCTGCAACCGGAACATGGTCGAGATCGAACTCGAAAACCCATTGGGCAATGGTCTGACAGGCGGTAAGATTGCTCATGATCGCGGTCTTTCGACGCTAGCGTTTATTGATGGGTGGATTATTGACCCTGTCCAGGGTGTCGTCATTAAATAAATAAACATAATGATGAGCATAATTTTATGGAAACACTGAGCGTGACGATCCTCGCCGCAGAGGCCGAAACCTGCATCATGACCCGGGAAGCACCGGAGATCCGCAACATTCTGCGGAAACTGATCGCCGGGTCGGTGCGCGTGGATAGCGCCCCGGGCTGATACCCATATGTTTGTCGACGATTAGTTATTGGCGTCGGCGACAATTGCGGCAATGGCCGTGGCCGCGAATCGTGCTTCTGGGGGATCGGCGCGCGACGTCAGCACGATGGGCACGACCGCACCCATGACCACGCCTGCAGCGAGGCCGCTCATAAAATATACCATCATCTTAAACAGGCCGTTTCCAGTCTCGATGTTGGGGACCACGAGAATATCGGCCTGTCCAGCCACAGGGCCATCCATGCCCTTCAATGCCGCGGCGTCCGTCGAGAGGGCGTTGTCGAAGGCAAATGGCCCGTCGACGATGGCGTTCTTTACCTCCCCAGCGTTGGCGCGCTTCACCACTTTGGCGGCGTCAACGCTGGACGGCATGGCCGGCAGCACCGATTCTGTCCCCGACAGCATAGCCACCTTGGGTTTTGGGTTGCCCAGCGCATGTGCCATTTCGACGGCGTTGTTGGTGATGTCGATCTTTGTGTCTGTGTCGGGCTGCACGTTGACCGCGCCATCGGTGATCATTAGGACCCGGTCGTTGTCTGGAACTGTCATGTGGAAGATATGGCTAAGGCGCCGGCTCGTGCGGAGGCCGTGTTCGCGATTGACCACGGCCTTCATAAGGGCATCCGTGTGCAAATGGCCCTTCATCAGCGAGGTAACTTCACCGGACTTAGCTAAT
>CAZNWX010000295.1:0-3423 GCA_964576415.1 uncultured Magnetovibrio sp.
GCCGTGATTTTCCGGTCCATGAGCTTCTTAACTATATCCAGGAACTGCCGATAGCGGAGGCGCGCCGGGCTCAGCCGATCGCCTAGTTCGACCTCAATTGCACGGATTTCGGCAGCGCGAAACTGCGCCTGGCGAACCGCCTGCGCCGATGAGCGGACTTCGTCGGACAGGGCCTGTTCCTCGATCAGGACGAACAGGCGTTCGAAGCGTTCCCGGTCGCGGGACGATAGGCGCTGCGCCTTCTCCGAAAGCGGTAGCAGGGCCGCCTGAGCGACAAGATAATCCTTCGAATAGATGGCTGCCATGGCCGACGCCGTGGAGACGATCGGTGTCGTGCGGAAGTCATCGGTGATGATGAACCGGCTGTTGTCCGCGACGGTCAGATATCGGCCCAACTTGGCGCAGCCCAAGAAATGATCCGCCAGGTCCCCACGGGACTGCGCTTCCCGTTCGCCGACGGAGGACGCCTGAGGCGCCGGTGCCGGCACAGATTCCTGGCTCAGCAACGAGGCCACTTGCGCGCCCCGGCCAAGCCCGGCGGGGGTGCCGCTCACGTAAATCTGGCGTGCGCCGTTCTCATCGGGGCTAGGTTCACCGTCGGGCGCGGCGATCCGTGGGGTCGGGAGTTCCGGATGGTGCCCACCATTGCCGTTCTTATCATTTTGGCCGTTGTGGCGGCGCCGAAAGGGGTTCATGAATGGAGAATCGTCACTCATGGTCACACGACGGCCAGGGTCAGGTTGAAGCGCAACGTCATCGTGTTTCCATCATACGCCGTTCCGGGCGCGCCGCCAACGTCCCTTTGCGCGCTGCATTAGCGGTTGCGGGTCCATTCACAAAAGCGTGTTGCGGTGTTACTAAAGATCGCACGGGTAAAGGCACATCTCCAATTCATTGGCAGCCCCCAACTGCCGGTACCACTCCTGGAAAATTTTCTTCTCGGTACTCCGATCCGCCCTCCCCCATGAGTGGACCAACCTAAACATCCCTGAAGACCCCGAAGCGCAGTGAAAACCGCACCTCAAATTTTCAGATCGCCTGCAGAATTTCGGGTCAACATACGAAATTTGTTAACTTTTTCCGCAGTAGTCTTATCCACAAGAACGGGAAACTACATCAAAACAAGAAAAATCAAACGACAACCCGTGCCCTGGGGGACAACCATTTCCATGAGCAAAGCTTATCGCTTGGCCGGCGCCGTTGCGGCGCCCCTCCTGATCGCCGGATGCGGCATGCCCATCGGCGTTCAAATCGCCTCTTTTCTCGCCGACACCGTGTCCGTGATCACTACAGACAAAACCTTGACCGACCACGGCATTTCCTCAATCACCAAGAAAGATTGCGCGCTGTGGCGCACGGTCGAGGGCAAGGATATCTGCCGCCAATCGGATAATTCAGTCACCACTTTGGCCGACGCATCGTCCATGCCGACGGCCGTCAGAACTGAAGTCAAATTGCCCGAACCGAACCGGGGCGCGACCGCCACCGCCAAGACGATTAACAAAAACTTCGCTTGGCGGGAAACAGCCGAGTTTCCCACGGAGGAACCTGCGAAAGCGGTCGCTGCCCTACCCTCACTTGCCGCCCCGGCGCCGGAGGTCATTCCCACGAAAACGAAACTGAAAGCCTGGGCGCCGATTACGACCGAGGTGATCGTTCCGGAGACTCTGGTGCGGGCGAAAAACATCATCGTGCCGCCGGCGGCGGTAACGGTCCCGACGCGCCACAACAAACCGACCTACGTGGCGCCCAAAACGGTCCTAACGCCTCCGACAAACCTCCAACCAATGGTTAAGCCGACGACCGTCGCCGAACCCGTCTACAAACCGGCGGCCCCGGTTCAGCCAGCCTCGGGCAAGACCCGCCAGACGTTCTTCATTATTGCCAGCTATCATCACAAGGCCGCGGCATCGCGGTTTTCCGGCAAGCATAGTCGGCTCGAGCCGACTATTTTGGAAGGGACCGCGCACGGCAAACGGGTTTACCGCATAGCCATTGGCCCGGTTGCACGTGAGGGCCGCAAAACAACCCGGAGGTTTTTGAAAAACCGTGGTTTCAAGGATGCCTGGGCGCTGACGGTGAGAACGCCTAAGTTGCCGACGGAGGTTGCCGCATTACGCTGAGCGACGGCGAAAGGGGTTCACCGGTGGTAACAGGCGGCCCAATCGTTCCTTGATCCGCCGGGGCATACCGAAGGTTTTAAGCACATCATCGATGCGCCGGTCTAGGAAACCCCAGGTTTCCGGGAAATCGCCGTTCTCATCGCCCTCATCCACCATCCAATAGAGGATCGTCGAGGAATAGACCGAGGCCAAGAGGCCGCGCTTCGAATAGTGGTTCCAGTCCGTTGAAGTGTCGCCGGCGGCGTACCACATCTCCGAACAAGTCCGCCAAGTCATCTCGGAGAGACGTCCGGCGTTCTGGGGCAGGGCTAGGAACGACAGTAGCCTCCGCATGGCTTCCTTGTGTTCTGCGTTCATGGCAAGACGCGTCTTGACGCAGGCATGGATGCGGTCACGGATGCGCATGCCCTCCAAGTCCATGATCGCCAGTTCCGCCAGCATCCGCCGGTCGGACCACCGGGCAAAGTGATCGGCGACCTCACCTAAGCCACCGGAAAAGGCGCGCCGGGCATATCCGGCTTCCTTGCCTAGATCCTTGGCCCCCGCTTCCAGCGCCGGCCAAGCCCAACCGTCGAGGGGAACGTGCACCAGCATTGCTTTGACCAAGTGGTCACGGTGTTGCTCCAGGTTTTCCTCAATCATCGACGTCCTCCGATATCCCTTCGAGGCGCTCACCACAGGGCCCTTGATCAGTTTTGGACATATCTTCCGCATAGCCAAGCTTAGAAAGATCGGTCATGCGCATGGGATATAAGATACCGTTCAAATGGTCGCACTCGTGCTGAACGACGCGGGCATGGTAGCCCTCGGCTTCCACTTCGAAGCACTGACCCTCGAGGTCGAAGGCGCGGTAGCGGATCTTCGTGTGCCGGGACACCAGGCCCACCATCTCCGGCAGAGAGAGACAACCTTCTATGCCCTCCTCCATCGCCTCATCAACGGGTTCGATCTCCGGGTTTATAAGGACGGTTAATGGTACGCCATTCTCGCTGCCGTCGCGTTCCTCCGGCACACGGAACACGACCACGCGGGCCGGCACGTGGACCTGCGGCGCGGCCAGGCCGATGCCCGGCGCGTCCAGCATTGTCTCCACCATATCGGAAACCAGTTGTTGCACGGGTGCCGAAGTCGGATCAAGAACCGGACGGGCCTTGCCCATCAACACGGGGTGGCCCATGCGGGCGATTTTCAGAATGGCCATGCCAAAACCCGCTTTGTCATAAAAAAAATCCCTTATAATAAACCATAAGCAGGCCGAAACGGTCCTTCACATCCTGGATTTGATGTGTTAGAAGGAGCG
>CAZNWX010000296.1:0-3413 GCA_964576415.1 uncultured Magnetovibrio sp.
CGCGCTTGATCAGGAAATTGCCGAAGCTGATGCCGGCCAACCCTTTCTGGGCGTTGGAGATGGAGTAGAATATCGCCGTGTTGGCAGATTTCGGGTTCTGTACCGGGGCGTCTTCGTCCAACAGGGTCTGGACATTGCCGGCTAAGCCGTTCACCAGCGCGACCTCGACAAAAATCAGCGGTTCATCGGGCATTTTTGGGTGGAAATAGGCGAAGCACCGGCGGTCTGAATCCAGGCGGTTTTTCAAATCGTCCCAGCTTTCGATAGCGTGCACGGCCTCGTAGGCGATGAGTTTCTCCAGCAATGCCGCCGAAGATGTGTCCCAGGTGATCCGGCGGAGTTCCAGAAATCCAATGTCGAACCAAGACTTCAGGAGATGGCGCATGTCCTGTTCCAGGAGCACCAAGGACGGATCCTGACGCACAAGATTGAGCAGCTCTGCACGCATGTCGACCAGAAACTTAACGCCATCAGGCAAGTCATTGAACTGGCGCAATAAACGCAACCGGGGAGCCTCAAGTGCGCGGCGCATCTCCCCTTCGGCACTCTGGCGTCCGGCAGCGTCATTGGCGCGCCGGTAATTGCCGATGGCGGTTTCTACTTGAGCCTCGTCCGGACCGAAGTCGTCGTTCAAAAGTTTTAGGAAGCGCTGGCGGCCGGTCGGTTCCAGCGCCAAATAGACATGACCTAAGGCGGCTGCGCGCGATCGAGCCGATACTTCACCCCCCTTGCCTTCCAGGCAAGCGGCGATTTGTTCTCGGATCGCCGGCAGGTCGTCGTTTGGGAGATCTGGACGGTGCGAGGCGGCTTCCGCGTTGTAACTGGTGCCAGCAATGTTGCGCCAACCAATGCGAAGGTTGCGGAGCGTGCGGTCAAGGAGGCCGTGCGTGTGAATACTCATAACTACCTATTTTTTCAGCCGTGCTCCCTGATCGCCTTCATACACCGTCCGCGATCAATTCACAAAGCACTTCAGGTATCAGTTCTGAGACATCCTCGGCGATCAGGCCCGGGCCGAACAGTTCGGCGGTGCGGCCGTGAATCCAGACCCCCGCCGCCGCCGCTTTGAAGGCAGGCATGCCTTGCGCCAGAAGTCCGGTAATCATGCCTGCTAAGACATCGCCGGTGCCGCCGGTGGCCAAATAT
The DNA here is from genome assembly GCA_964576415.1 of uncultured Magnetovibrio sp. Lineage (GTDB taxonomy): Bacteria > Pseudomonadota > Alphaproteobacteria > Rhodospirillales > Casp-alpha2 > UBA3470. The sequence goes on from CAZNWX010000296.1 coordinate 1,147, forward strand.
GGTGTGCCGGTATCGTTGATGGCGGCCCGACCGTCTGGTGCGGCGATCACCGTGTCGGGGCCCTTAAGCAAGACAACGGCGCCAGCGGTGGCGGCGGCTCGGCGGGCACGGGTTAATTTGTCGCCCTCCGGATCGAACAGGCGGGCAAACTCGCCTTCATGTGGGGTCAGCACGCAGCCGGCGTCGATGGACTGGAACAAGGTGTCGGGATCATCCGTGAAGACCGTCAGGGCATCGGCGTCAATCACCGATGCTTTGTTGGCGGCGCGCGCGGCGAGAACCCGCGCCCGGGTCTCTTCGCTTACCTCGGCGCCGGGACCTACCAGAACGGCGTTCTTACGTGGATCGGCCAAGATGTCGGTAAATGGCGCAGTGCTGACTAGGTTTCCTGGCGTATCCGCGGTGTAAATGACGACAGACTCAGGCGGTGCCGCGATGGTGAGGAGCCCCGCTCCCATACGGCGTGCTGCCATGGCCGCGAGCCGCGCCGCGCCGGTCATGGCCGCTCCGCCGGCAATGACTGCGTGTCCGCGCGTGTATTTGTGCGCCGCGTTATTCGGAAATGGAAGGTCTGACAGCCACAGCGCCGGTCCGTTCCTCGACGTCGATGCGGCGATGTCGTCAATGACCGTGTCGGGTATACCAATATCGGTGACAATCAGTTCCCCGCATAAATCCCGGCCTGGCAACAGAACGTGCCCAGGTTTGGCCCGGCAAAAGGTGACGGTGAGGTCAGCCGCGGGTGCCGTCCCGAGAACGGCACCTGTATCTCCGTGCACGCCGCTCGGGATATCGACGGCGATCACCGGGGCGGAGATATGGGTGATCAGCTCGGCTAGACCGCCGTCAATGGGGCGCGACAGGCCGCCGCCGAAAATGGCATCGATCACCAATTCTGCGTCCTCAAGAGCAGCTAGCGACAGGGGGGCGACTGCGCCGTTCCACCGATCCGCGTTGGTCTTGGCATCGCCGCTAAGCTTATCGGTAGACCCCAAAAGAGCGACACGCACGGGCCAACCGTCGGCGGCCAGAAGCCGGGCCACAACGAAACCGTCGCCGCCGTTGTTACCGGGGCCACAAAGAATGACGATGGGCCGGGCCGTCCAACGTTTGGAAATGGCTGTCGCGACGGCGATTCCGGCGTTTTCCATAAGATCCAGGCTGGGCACCCCGGCGGCTACGGCGCTGGCATCGGCGCGGTACATTTCATCAACGTGTAGCAGCGACGATGAGGTCATACGATTTCTTCACCTTATTTCCTGCATGGAACTTTTCGTTCCGGAGGTCTAGGTTTCGATCATAGACCTATGTCCAAGGGGCCGAAATGACCTTTCACAGCCGCAAAATTCCCTGAAGGCTGCAGCCATGCACGTCTTGATCTGCGGTGCCGGCTTGATCGGCGTGACCACGGCCTATTACCTAGCCAAAGACGGCCACCAGGTGACCGTGGTGGATCGCCGCGACGGCCCGGCCGAAGAGGCCAGCTTCGCCAATGGCGGGCAGCTCTCGCCAAGCCATGTGGACACATGGGCTTCGCCGGGGAACCTGAAGCGTATGCTGGGTTGGATCGGTCGGCGTCACGCGCCCTTGCTCTATCGTCTGCGCCTTGACCCGCCCTTGTGGGAATGGACGGTCCGGTTTCTGGCCAACTGCTCCGAAAAGAACCAGGCCGCGAACACGAAAAACATGCTTCGCATTGCCATGTACAGCCTTGGCCAACTGCAAGCCCTGCGCGAAGAGTTGGGGATCGACTATGGTCAGCGCACCGTCGGTACCCTCCATATTTTCCGCTCGCCCGAGGCCTTCGAGAGAGCCCGTCTGCAGGCCCAGCGAGTTACGGATCTCGGCTGCAGCCGAGAGCCCATCGGGCGCGACGAATGTCTGGCACTGGAACCGGCGCTCGTCCACGCCGCGGACACGCTGGCTGGTGCGTTTCACAGCCCTGTCGACGAGACCGGCAATGCCCATGCCTTCTGTCTTGGGCTCGCCGAAAGATGTGAGGCCATGGGCGTGCGGTTCTATTTTGACACATCCATCTCGTCGGTCACCCGTCGCGAATTCAAGATCGTCGACGTCCGCACCACCAAGGGCCCGTTTCGCGCGGATGCCTTTGTGATCGCACTCGGTAGCTATTCGGGGCTCGTCGCGAAGACCGGGAATATCACCCTCCCCGTGCAGCCGGTGAAGGGTTATTCTGTGACCATGCCCATTGCTGACGAGGGGAAAGCGCCGATCATGGGGATCATCGACGACGAGCGCAACCATAT
>CAZNWX010000297.1:0-259 GCA_964576415.1 uncultured Magnetovibrio sp.
CGGGGACGGTTGACTTGGTCACCACCACCGTATAGCCGTCAACGGCTTCGGCGATCTCCTTGGCGGCGACGAAGACATAGGAGAGGTCAGCGTATCCGTCGCCGCGCCGGCTAGGAGTGCCGACGGCGATGAACACCGCATCAGCGCTTTTTACGGCGTTCGGGAGGTTCGTGGTGAATGACAGGCGACCCGCCTCAACGTTCTTCGCTACTAGATCTTCCAGACCCGGCTCGTAGATCGGCATCTTGCCGACTTCCAA
>CAZNWX010000297.1:269-1853 GCA_964576415.1 uncultured Magnetovibrio sp.
GTTGGGGTTCTTGCCTGCATCGAACTTGGCTATCTTGGACTCATCCTTGTCGACACAAACCACGTCGACCCCAAATTCGGAAAAACAGGCACCGGAAACCAAGCCTACATATCCGGTGCCAATCATCGCAACACGCATTGACGGAAGTCTCCTTATATAAAGGGAAAGCGGGCTACAGGATCGATTGAATAATTTCGCGGACGTCGCCGTTCAGTTCGTCGCGGGCGACAGCGAAGGCGACGTTGGCGGCGACAAAACCGATTTTGGTCCCGCAGTCAAACCGCCGGCCATCAAACCGGAGGCCGTGAAACGCCGTATCGCCAATGGTTTTTGCCAAGGCATCCGTGAGCTGGATCTCGCCGCCCGCCCCTTCTTCGTGTTTGTCCAGATGGTCGAAAACTTCGGGTTGGAGGATGTAGCGGCCGATGATCGACAAGGTCGACGGCGCCTCTTCCGGGACGGGTTTTTCGATCAAGCCGCGGGCCTTGGCCAGACGGCCATCATCGGTCTCCACGTCCAGGATACCGTATTGGTCCGTCTGTTCACGGGGAACATCCTCTACCGCGACCAGATTCCCGCCCGCCTCCTGATAGACATCCACCATCTGTTTAAGACAGCCGGGCGCGGCCAAAATCAGGTCATCAGGCAAAACTACGGCGAAGGGCTCACCAGCGATGAACTGACGCGCGCACCAAACGGCATGCCCAAGGCCACGCGGGCGACGTTGGCGGGTGTAGGACATACGCCCTGGATCTGGGGTCATGCGCTCTATTACCTCCAACTCGGCGACTTTGCCGCGTTCTGACAAAATCGCCTCCAGTTCGTAGGCGTGGTCGAAATGATCCTCCATGAGGTTCTTGCCGCGCCCAGTGACCAGAACGAACTCCTCAATCCCGGCTTCCATGGCCTCTTCAAGAGCGTATTGAATCAACGGCTTGTCGACGATCGGCAGCATTTCCTTGGGCATAACCTTGGTCGCCGGTAGGAAGCGCGTTCCCAGCCCGGCCACCGGAAATACGGCCTTGCGGACGGGTTGAACCATGAGAACCTCTTGATGCGCCGAAGCAAACGCGTGAATACTCAGAATGCCCTTATGAATAAGGCAGAGCCTTTGTGCCACAGGCCATCGGGCACCGCAATAAGTCGATTTGTAACGTGCGTGGGCGAGAAATATTACAGCTTCGACGCCTGCCAATCCGGGTCCGGTTCATCCGGCTGGCTACCCAGGCCGGCAGCTCGGATCCCGTGGATGGCACAAAACTCATCGCGTTCCGATGTGTCGCCACTGACCCCAATGGCGCCAAGAGTATATTGCTCGTCGTCTAACACCAGGACGCCACCCGGTACCGGCACGAAGCGCCCTTCCGATACGTCCGTTAGCGCGGCTATAAATCCCTGGCGGGCCGACAGACGGTCACGTAGCAGGCGGCTGGACGCTCCCATGCCGAGCGCGCCCCAAGCCTTACCCATGGCGATCTGCGCCCGAAGGATCCCGGAACCGTCTTCGCGTTTGAAGGCAACAAGGTGCCCCCCCGTATCCAAGACAGCCACCGACATAGGTTCCATGTCATGGCCACGCGCTGT
>CAZNWX010000297.1:1863-3403 GCA_964576415.1 uncultured Magnetovibrio sp.
CGCAAGGGCGCCGCCTATGATCGCTTCCGCTTGCAGGAGGGGTAATGTAGGGCGGGCTTTCCAAAGCTGACGTTCGACCATACTGCAATGTCTCTTTCATAAAAAATTCCGAATATCGAGACTACCTTAGGAGACGAATACTGCGTTAAAAAGACAGCTATTTTACATCACGTGAATGTATTTTAAACCTCTAAGAAGGCAATATTCAGATTCAGTTTTTCGCCTAGCCACAGAGGGTTATCCCGATGGTCGGCAACATCGTCATCGGTCTCCGGATGAACCAAAACGGTAAGGCCATCCCGGTTCAGCATGAGCCAAGGCACGATTGTCGGAAACTGTTCCGCGGGAAACGCGGCTTGGTACATGGGGATTGGGTGTGGCCCCACGGGCTCATCACGCCATCGGCCTATACGGATATCCGGATTGGCACTCAGGAATTCGCGCAACGCGGCCGCTTTCGCCCGTTCCCCATCGTCGCGGTAATAGATATGGGCGTGATAGCCATGAATGGTGTTAATTTCGACCATCTTGGTCTCCCAACAAAACATCCTTCGCCTGATTGATCTGAGCGGCCAGAAAATCCGAACCGCCATGGTCTGGGTGCATGCCGGCTATCAGGCGCCTGTGCGCGTCCTTTACATCGGCGGCCGTGGCGCCTTCCGCAAGCCCCAGAACCTGCAGCGCCTGGGCCCGGTCCATAACGCCAAAGGGCGTCGTGCTTCCGCCGTCCTCGGAGACGCCTTCCTCTCCTTCGCGCCAATCCGGATGGGCCCGATCCAGATAAGCCGCGACCACACGGCCCGATTCAGGATCATCCCGGTCGCATTGCTGCCACAGGTCAACCAAGTCAGGGACGCCCATGTCATCCAGGTAGCGGCCCTTGTAGGGGCCGTTGATGACCTCGCCACTCATGGCTCCGGTTTCATGGTCAAGCCACATGCGTAAAAACCGGGTTTCCAGGTCGGACGAGCCGCCGGTTCCAGGCGCACCGGGCCCAGTCCCATAGGCCTGGCGCATGCGGGCGAAAGTTTTTGCCGCACGGGCCACTGCGCGCAAACGAAAGAACCACGGTAGCAACGCCGGCAGCGCCGCCAGTGCCCAAGCCAGCCGGCCGCTGATGATGAAGAAAAAGACGACAGAGACAACTGTTCCCAAGAGCACCCATTTCAGCACCTTCAACAGTGTCTTGGTGTCCGCCGTGGCGTACCAGCGACCGGCCAGCAACATCCCGGCCAACAGCGCCACGCCAAGGATGAAGGCCGGGAACACGATCAGAAGCCCCGGTTGCCGGAACTTATCTGATGGGCCAGCAAGCGGACGTCGCCGCCCTGCTTGGCGGCCATGTCCTCGAGAGCCTTGCGCCCGCCCACCGCATAGACGGCGACTGCTCTCAGCAATTGACGCAGCATATCTGCTGAATTAGCGTCAAACCGACAATACCCGCCGCCGGACAGTTTCGCTACCTGTTGGAAGGCATACTCAGTCAGCGGGTTGTCGCCTTCGTGGAACATAAACGCGGGCAGCCCCAGCATGCCCAGTT
>CAZNWX010000298.1:0-3370 GCA_964576415.1 uncultured Magnetovibrio sp.
TAGCGACCTCTTCACTGGACCGACGGCGATCGCTTATTCAGACGATCCGGTGGCGGCCGCAAAGGTCAGTGTCGAGTTCTCCAAAAAGAATGAAAAATTGATCGTTCTTGGCGGCGCACTTGGCTCAGAGAAGCTGGACGTTGATGGCGTCAAGGCGTTGGCGACGTTGCCGTCCCTCGACGAACTACGTGGAAAGATTGTGGGTCTTCTGCAGGCGCCAGCCTCAAAGATCGCCCAGGTGCTGCAAGCCCCTGGCGGTCAAGTGGCGCGCGTCATAAGCGCTTACAGCGAACAAGGGGAGAAGGCGGCCTGAGCCGCTGTTTCCAGGACACAGTTCTAGCCAAAGGAGTGTAAAATGGCTGATCTTGAAAAACTTGCTGATGAACTTTCGAACTTGACCGTGATGGAAGCGGCCGACCTGTCCAAGCTTCTCGAAGAAAAATGGGGCGTGACAGCCGCTGCGCCGGTGGCCGTGGCAGCCGCGCCGGGTACGGCGAGCGGTGACGCCGGTGGCGACGCCGAAGAAAAAGATGAATTTGACATCATTCTCGCTTCCGTGGGGGAAAAGAAGATCAACGTCATTAAGGAAGTCCGCACGATCACGGGGCTTGGTCTCAAAGAAGCCAAGGAACTGGTCGAAGGCGCGCCGAAGCCCGTCAAGGAAGGTGCAAAGAAGGACGAGGCCGAAGAGATCAAGAAGAAGCTTGAGGAAGCTGGCGCAACTGTTGAGCTTAAGTAAGACGACCTGTCCACCCTGCGGGTATCGGCGTCGGGCGGATGTTCACAGCGTTTTTGGGGGCCGATTTTTTTTCTAAATCGGCCCCCCCGATACACAACATAGTATTCGCTCGGATAGACCTTACCGGGGTCGAGAACGCGGATGCGCAGGTCACACCGGGGCGCCGGGAGAACGATCCGTTCTGATCGTCAGTATAGGCGCTTTACAGAAACATAAAGGCTCCCCCGCAAAAATGCGGTGTTTGAACGGGGATCGAGCCTCCCACAGGAAATGTTAGGGAACTGTAATGGCGAACACCTTTACGGGCCGGAAGCGCGTACGTAAACACTTTGGCCGTCTGTCTGAGACGGTCGAAATGCCCAATTTAATCGAGGTCCAGAAAACCTCTTACGAGACATTCCTTCAGCGCGAAGTCGCACAGAAAAACCGGACTGATACCGGTCTGCAGGAAGTCTTCAAGTCGGTTTTCCCGATTAAAGATTTCTCCGAACGTGGCACCTTGGAATTTGTCAACTACGAATTCGAGGAACCCAAGTACGATGTCGAGGAATGCCAGCAACGCGGCATGACCTACGCTGCCCCGCTCAAAGTGACGCTAAGGCTTGTTGTATGGGACATTGACGAGGAAACACAGGCGCGATCCATTCGCGACGTCAAGGAACAGGACGTTTACATGGGCGACATGCCGCTCATGACGTCGAACGGGACTTTCGTCGTCAACGGCACCGAACGTGTCATCGTTTCTCAGATGCACCGTTCACCCGGCGTGTTTTTCGATCACGACAAGGGCAAGACCCATTCGTCGGGCAAATTCCTGTTTGCCGCGCGCATTATCCCCTACCGCGGCTCGTGGCTAGATTTCGAATTTGACGCCAAGGACCTGGTCTACGTCCGTATCGACCGCCGCCGGAAGTTGCCAGTAACGACGTTACTGCTTGCGCTCGACGATGAGGACACCGCCAAGAAACGCGCCGCCGCCGAAGCCAAAGGCAAGGAAGTCGAGAATGATGAGATCAACGGCATGTCGCCGGAGGACATTCTGCGTTACTTCTACGACACGGTGCCGTTCGCCAAGGTAAAGCGCGGATGGAAAACGCCGTTCGAAGCAGATCGCCTGCGCGGCACGAAGTTATCGCATGACCTTGTCAACGCAAAGACTGGCCGCACGGTTGCCGACGCGGGCACTAAGATGACGCCGCGTCTGTTGCGTCAAATGAGCGAGAAGCTGGATGAAGTCTTGGTTCCGGACGAAGACCTTATCGGACGCTACATCGCCAAGGACGTGATCGACGACAAGACTGGCCTGATTTACGTAGAAGCCGGGGACGAGATTACTGAGGAGCTTCTAGAAACCCTCGGCGAAGCCGGGATCGAGGAAATCGACACCCTCGCCATTGACCACGTCAACGTCGGTCCCTACATCCGCAACACCCTGGCCGTCGACAAGAACACGGCCCGTCATGAGGCGCTGATCGACATCTACCGTGTTATGCGCCCGGGTGAACCGCCAACGTTGGAGACGGCAGAAGGCCTATTCAAGAGCCTGATCTTCGATTCCGAACGGTACGACCTGTCGGCGGTCGGCCGGGTGAAAATGAACGCGCGCCTTGGTTTTGAAACGGAAGATTCGCTTCGGGTTCTCCGCAAGGAAGATATCCTCGAAGTCGTCCGCACCATGGTCGAGATGAAAGACGGCCGTGGCGACATCGACGACATCGACCATTTGGGCAATCGCCGAGTGCGCTCAGTCGGAGAGTTGATGGAGAACCAGTACCGGGTCGGCCTATTGCGCATGGAACGCGCCATTCGCGAACGCATGAGCTCGGTGGACATCGACACGGTCATGCCCCACGATCTGATCAATGCCAAGCCGGCCGCTGCCGCGGTCCGGGAATTCTTTGGCTCCTCGCAGCTCAGCCAGTTCATGGACCAGACTAACCCACTGTCGGAAATCACCCACAAGCGGCGCTTGTCGGCCTTGGGCCCAGGCGGTTTGACACGCGAGAGGGCAGGCTTCGAAGTTCGCGACGTACACCCAACTCACTACGGCCGGATCTGCCCGATCGAGACGCCGGAAGGACCAAACATCGGCCTGATCAACTCGCTCGCAACCTTCGCGCGAGTAAACCAGTACGGCTTTATTGAAACGCCTTATCGGAAGGTCGTCGACGGCAAGGTTACCGATAAAGTCATTTACCTCTCGGCCATGGAAGAAGGGCGCTACACTATCGCCCAGGCGAACGAACCCATCGACGACAAGTACAAATTCGTCAACGACCTAGTGTCATCGCGCAAGGGCGGTGAGTTCGTAATGTCCATGCAGAGTGATATCGAATTCATTGATGTTTCGCCGAAGCAATTGGTTTCCGTTGCCACGGCACTCATACCATTCCTGGAAAATGACGATGCCAACCGGGCTTTGATGGGATCGAACATGATGCGCCAGGCGGTACCACTGATCCGTTCAGAAGCGCCGTTGGTCGGTACCGGCATGGAGGGCCCAGTGGCACGCGATTCTGGCGCTACGGTCGTGGCCCGACGCGGCGGTGTCATCGACCAAGTGGACGCCACTCGTATCGTTGTCCGGGTCACGGACGAGGACACGGCGCATGCGGACACTGGCGTCGACAT
>CAZNWX010000299.1:0-3350 GCA_964576415.1 uncultured Magnetovibrio sp.
ATCCATCATCGCGACGGCCTCCGTCGCATAGTCGCCGACCGCCGTTTCCGCCGACAGCATGACCGCGTCCGCGCCGTCGTAGATGGCCGTCGCCACGTCAGACGCTTCCGCCCTAGTCGGAGTTGGCGCATGAACCATGGAATCAAGCATCTGGGTGGCGATAATCACCGGTTTCCCGGCAGACCGGCAAGCGGAAATAATCCTTTTCTGTTGGATTGGGACCTCCTCCGTGGGCATCTCCACACCCAAATCCCCCCGCGCGACCATAATTGCGTCGCACAGGCTGACGATCTCCTCCAGGCTATTCAACGCCATCGGCTTTTCCAACTTCGCCATCACGGCGGCGCGTCCAGCAATAAGTTTGCGCGCTTCGGCAATATCCTCGGGACGCTGAACAAACGACAAAGCAATCCAATCAACCTCAGACTGAAGAGCGAAGCGCATATCCTCCCGGTCTTTGGCCGTCAGCGACGAAAGTTCAAGAACCGCATCGGGAACGTTTACGCCTTTGTGGTTTGATAATTCCCCCCCCGTTATGACCGTAGTCTCCGCATAATCCGCACCCACCTCAGTGACTTCGAGGTGAATACGGCCATCGTCCATTAAGAGTCGCATCCCGGGTTCCAGCGCTCGGAACACCTCCGGATGCGGAAGGCGCGCGCGCCGGGCGTCACCAAGCGCCCTCTCCAGGTCCAGGCGGAATGCGTTTCCTGCCTCTAACTGCAGAGCGCCGTCGGCAAACTCGCCAACCCGTAGTTTTGGTCCCTGTAAGTCCGCAACAATACCGATGGGCCTATGGAACTGGGCTTCCAGTTCGCGAATGATCCCAATTCGCGTCGCGTGATCCTCATGCGCGCCGTGCGAGAAATTCATGCGGAAAACATCCGCCCCCGCCTCGAAGAGGGCGCTGATGGCAGCCTTGTCCGATGTCGCTGGCCCCAATGTCGCGACAATCTTTCCGTTTCGAAATCTTCTCATGTGATCGACCTTAAGAGCACGCCTTAACTTTGACCAACGAATTCCACGCCAGCGCCGGGCGTTATTGGTAAGTTGGAGTGGGGTTCATCCAGACTCGCATTTTGTACGCGGAACCTGTTACAAGGTTGTTAATGCCGCGTGCCCTATGTTTCAGGCGTGCCCTTGGAACCCATCGTCAGATTTGAGGTCAGTTCGGTCGATATGTTCAAGAAGTTCGTCTCTAACACTTTACTGTCCGTCGTCGTCGATAAGAAGGCGCGAGATAAAATGAGCGCGGTAAACGAACGGAAATCAGTACCAACACCCAACGAAGACGAACTGAAAATTCCGCACATGGCGCTCGAGAAGAATGCCGCGCCCAAACGGGCCGCCAAGCGGTCCGCCGCCCCGCACCAGCCTGCGCACGGGCAGGAAGACGACCGCGAGGTGCTGATCAACGAAGCCCTGGCCAGTGCCGAAGAGGAATTACTGCGCAAGCAGAACCGAACCCATACGGGCAAGCCCATCACGCCCGAGCGGGCGGCGTTGATCGAAAACGCCATGGCCATTCGTCGATCAAAATTGTATATCCTTGATGAGCTGACCCAAGATCAGCGCAACAAACTGACCTACATGGCCATGCAAGCCCTGAACGATCAAATCGACAAATAAATGACAGTCTTTCAAGACGTGGATCCGGCGGAGACCACCGCCATGGCCGAAGCCATCCTTGCCGGGCGTCGGCGAGAATTGGCTCGCGCCATTACAATGATCGAATCAACACGCCCAGACCACCGCATGGGCGCGGAAGCGCTTATGGATCGATTACAGCCGCACTCCGGCCAGTCATTCCGTCTGGGCATTTCGGGCGTGCCAGGTGTCGGCAAGTCAACTTTCATTGAGGCCCTTGGGCTGCACATAATCGAACAGGGACATCGCGTAGCCGTTCTAGCAGTCGATCCGTCCAGTCCAAAATCCGGTGGATCAATTCTCGGGGACAGGACCCGAATGGAAACGCTATCGCGCCATCGCGATGCCTTTATCCGACCCTCGCCTTCCGGCGGCACGTTGGGTGGTGTCGCGCGACGAACACACGAAGTCATAGTCGTCACGGAGGCTGCCGGGTTTGACGTCATCCTTGTGGAAACGGTGGGTGTTGGTCAATCAGAAACAGCCGTTGTGGATTTGACCGATATGTTTCTACTGCTGTTGGCGCCCGGCGCCGGAGATGATCTCCAGGGAATCAAAAAGGGGATCGTCGAACTTGCGGACCTTATTACCGTCAACAAGGCAGATGGCGACCTTCTGGCCGCCGCCGAGCGTGCGAAACGGGACTATTCGATGGCGCTTCACCTGCTGAGGCCGCAATCCGGCGCCTGGCAGCCACGCGTCATGGCCTGTTCCGCCATGGAAGGCACTGGCGTCTCGGACGTGTGGGACGCCGTTCGCCAGTTCCAGAATCTACGAGCAGAATCCGGCCAACTCCTGGCGCGGCGCGAAAAACAGGCCGTCGCTTGGATGTGGGACGAGATCTCCGAAGCGCTGTTGCACGGCGTTCGACATCACACGGCCACCCAGTCCCTGGTGTTCGATCTGGAGCGCGATGTTCGGGCCGGCAAATTGGGTGTCACCGCCGCGGCTCAGCAGATTCTCAGGCAGTTCCTGAGAAACAGCGACAGGTCCTAAACCCTACCGGTTGGTACATTCTGAAGTATTTTAACATACTTCAATATGCCTGACGTTGCGGCATGTGCGCACAAGAATCGTTGGGCGGACAGAGAATTAGGCGGCGACCTTGCCGCAAGGCCACCTGAAGCAAAAGCTCATCGGGCTCATGCACTTATATCGATCGGGTGCGCGAGGGCGTCGTCGCGAGTAACAACTACGCCGACGAAGAATATCACTTCGAAAGCATCAGCGATCGGCTGGATACCACTGCAAGGCTACGGAAAAGACGACAAACCGGATCATGGCTCCGGTTGAAAAGAGCGGTGAGATGGTCGATCAAATCCGTAACAACTCCTCCGTTAATCAGGTCAACACGCTCCCCGACAATATCACCAAGAACAACACCAACGTGTTCTAGGCCTGCTCATTCCAGGACATTACGGTTCAGTGTACCAACAAGGTTGTGAAATCTATCACCGCTGTGGAACAGAGCGTTATCGCATTGGCGGAAGGAAAAGGCTTATCCTAGGCTGAGATCGACGCGCTATTCGACTGACCTTCATTTATAAGGCCCAACCGCTTGTCGCTGGTTGATCGGCCATGCTATGAGACCTCCGTCGCGTTTATTTCCCCGATCATTCGGAGCCTGTTACATGCGTCGTATTTCCGCTCTTTTCCTCTCACTGTTTTTAATACAGTTCCGAAAGTGTAAATATCCATTCCTC
>CAZNWX010000300.1:0-3344 GCA_964576415.1 uncultured Magnetovibrio sp.
CGCACTCAACGAAGAGGTCATGAAGAACTATCCGTTCTGCCGGCTCACGGGTCCCGCCAATATTCTGATCATGCCGAGCCTGCACACCTCGCAGGTTTCCACCCAGTTATTGAAAGAACTGGGCGGCGGTACCGTGCTAGGCCCCGTACTTATGGGCCTCAGCAAGCCAGCGCAAATCGTGCCCATGGGGACGACGGTATCAGACATGGTCAACATGGCCGTCTTAGCGGCCAGTCTGCGGACTGACGCCTAGACAGGTGCGACCTTCTCCAAGGACACATCTCGCCCAGCGGGCAGGTTGGTGATTAGGTCGTCCAGCAGGTCTGCTTTGATTCCCTGGCGGGCCGGATCCGCCCAGAGGTTCGCCCACTGTTTGGGGTCATCGGCGAGGTTGTAAAGCTCTCCTTCGGTGCCATCGTAGAAGTTGGTCGCGCCGTAGCGCGTCAGCACCCAGCCATCACGGTAAAGGGTCTGGAGCTCCACCGTATTGCTGTCCCAGGTGTCGTACCACTCGGTAATCGTCCGTTCCCGCCCTCCCTCGCCTTTGGCTTGCGGGAACGGAGTGCCCTGCATCCAGACCGGCATAGGAAGGACAGCGGCCACACAAATGGTTGGGGCGATATCCACATGTCCGACCGGTTCGGCGACGGTTGCTGAGGCGATGCCCCGAGCCGGTGCCGGCCGCCAGATCAAGGGTACATGCATGAGTGCCTCAATGTGATATGGCCCCTTGAACAGCATGCCAAAGTCGCCCTGAAACTCGCCGTGATCGGTGGTGAAGATGATCTCTGTGTCCGCGTCCCAGCCCCGGTCCTTGACGTACGCAAGCACCTGACCAATGGCCTCGTCGATGAGCTCATTCTCGGCGTGAACCATGGCGTTGACCTCGCGGATGCGGTCCGCGGTTGTCTCGGCGGGAACGAAAGTGGGCGGCACCTCAAAGGCGAATTGGGCCTCGCCTGTGTACCACTGGGTCCAATGGCGCGGCTTTTCGGCTAAGACCTCCAGACACTTCTCCGGCGAACCAGGATAGCTATCGGGCACAGGTAAATCCCGCCAATCGAAACGTTGGGCCGCTTCGCGCGGCGGGTCCCAAGGATGGTGCGGATCGGGGAAGCTCATCCAACAGAACCAGTCCGCGTCATCAACCAATCCGTCCAGCCAGTCCATGGTCCGACTGGCCGTCCAATGGGTGTGGTAGAGCGCAATGGGGATCGGGTTATCGGCAACCTGCGGCGCGCCGGTTTCCGTCCATCCCCGGTTCGACGGCGCGCCGGCGACGGCGTATTCATGAAAACCCTCGACAAACTCGGGATGGTTCTCGGCCAGCCATTTGGGATAGTGAAACAGGGATCGCCCGGCCCGGCCCGTGTGACCGCAAAGCTCCATGTGATCGAACCCCCGGTACGGTCCCGTTGTCTCTTCGGTCGCCGCCATATTCTCGAAAAAGGTTTTGCCCGCATGCGGATCCAGATGGGCCTTGCCGATCAGTGCCGTCTTATAACCGGCGTCCTGGAGGACGTGGGCGAGACTATCCTGATCAGGCGGCAGTTGAATACCGTTCGACGTCACCCCGTGGCGGCGGATGCTTTGGCCTGTAAGGATCGTCGACCGTGCCGGCATGCAGACCGTACTCTGGTTTCGGGCCTGGGAAAAATTGATGCCCGCGGCTGCCAAACTATCCAGGTTCGGCGTCTTGGCAAACCTGCCGCCATTGCAGCCCAGCGCGTCAAACCGTTGTTGATCGGTGGTAATGAGAAGGATCTTGCGCCCCACGCTGGCCTCCGTTGATCGCCCAAGAACTCGGCCGACTATGGCCGAGCATCAAAGTGTGAACAATCGATCGTGTTTCATTCACACCTGTTAACATAAAGCCCGTATCTCCTTTATTTCTGATTCACGTTGTGCACTTGGCGCCGCATGAGCCAGACCAGCAGGATAAGACCAGGCACCGCCGCAGCGATAGTGGTCAGAAAGAACAGGGCCCATCCCAAATGATCAGCCAGCCAACCGCCGCCCGCTGCAAAAACCGTCCGGGCCTGCGCCGTCAGGGAAGTCACTAGCGCATATTGCGTCGCCGTGAACTGCACGCTGCAGAGCGACGACAAGTACGCCACGAAGGCCGCCGTAGCCATAGCGCCAGTCAAATTCTCCACCGCGATGGCAAAGGTCAGCGCGCTCAGGCTTTTGCCCGCCGTAGCCAACCAGGCAAACGCCAGATTGCCCGTGAGCTGCCCAACCCCCGTGACGAACAGCGCCATGAGCAGCCCTTGGCGCGCCACCAATACGCCACCTAGGATGGCGCCCGTCAGCGACATCGCCAGCCCCCACCCCTTTGTAATCACCGCGATCTCGGTGCCGGAGAACCCCATGTCCGCGTAAAACGGGTTGGCCATGGCGCCCAAAAGGGCATCGCCGTATTTGTAAACAGCCACGAACACCAGGATGACGATCCAGTGCTCGCGCGTCATGAACTCGCGGAACGGCGCGACCACCGCGTTCTGGAACCGGGCCCGCCAATCTTCACACGTCGGCTCCGGCCCTTCTAGACGGGCCGGTTCCGGAAGCCAGAGCGTCACCGCCATCCCCAGCACCATCAGAGCCGCCATGCCCGCGTAGGCCCAAAACCAGCCGTAGACGTCGGCCAAGATCAGGGCGCCGGCGCCGGCGGCCAGGGTTCCCACTCGGTAACCATTAACGAAGTTGGCTGCGCCGCTGCCTTGTTCCTCGTCGTCCAGCATTTCGATGCGGAAGGCGTCGACGACGATATCCTGCGTGGCCGAGGCAAAGGCCAGGGCCACGGCCCAGAACGCGGTCAGCGTCAGCGCTTCGCCGGGGCTTGTCGCACCCAGTGCCACAATGGTGGCGGCGACGGCAACCTGGGCACATAGCAGCCAGCTGCGCCGCTGGCCAAGCCGAGCCGCCAAGACCGGGATACGGATATGGTCGACCAAGGGCGCCCACAAGAACTTGAACCCGTAGGCCGTGCCGGCCAGCGAGAACCAACCGATCTCCGTCAGGGAAACGCTCTCCTGGCGCAACCAGAACGACAGTGTCGAATAGACCAAAAGCAGCGGCAGGCCACTGGCGAAGCCGAGGATGAAAAGCGCTAGGATTCGCCGATCCAAATACAGCCATACGGCGGCGTTCCAGGACCTCAAGCAGCGTCTCCCTCATCCAGAAGCGCCATGCAGGCCGTCTGGACCTTGTCCATGGAAACGGCAGCAACACAGGGAAACGACGCCTTCGTGTCATCCCGCTTATGGCAGCGCCAGAAACAGTGGTAGCAAGCCATCCGCTCATAGACGAAACGCGCGTGTCTCGGCGCCACGCCGTCAGTGTAG
>CAZNWX010000301.1:0-3338 GCA_964576415.1 uncultured Magnetovibrio sp.
GATCGAAGAAGACCGGCAAAGCCAAATCCTGGTGTCGAAGCGCCCCGCGGTTTGAGCGGGACTGGCAGCCAGGGATCAAATCTGCTAGACGGCGCACATGAGCGCCGATAAACCACCAAAACCAGGGATCCGGCGGTCGCGTGCCGCCGGTAAGGGCAAGGGACGCGGCGCCCGTGTTGGCGGGCGACCGCTGGCGTCACGGGTGAAAACCGCGAAGGGTAGGAAGACGTCTTCGACACGCTGGCTCAAACGGCAGTTGAACGATCCCTACGTAGCCGAAGCGCAGCGTCTCGGATACCGATCTCGCTCCGCGTTCAAGCTGGCGGAACTGGACGACCGGTTCCGGTTCCTCACAAAAGGCGCGCGGGTCGTTGACCTTGGCGCCGCCCCGGGCGGATGGTGCCAGGTTGCGGTGGAGCGCACGAACGTGCTGGGCCATGGCAGCAACCGAGGTCGGGTCGTCGGCCTCGATCTCCAGGAGATGGACGCCATCGCCGGCGCCGAACTCCTGCAAGGCGATTTCCTTGACGATGAAATTTTGAAAAATCTTCTGCAGGTGCTGGCTGGCCCCGCCGATATCGTCCTTTCCGACATGGCGACGGCCGCTACTGGACACACGGCCACCGACCATCTTCGGATCATAGGTCTCCTTGAGGTGGCGGTGGATTTCGCCGGCCAGGTGCTGACGCCCGGCGGCGCCTTCGTGGGTAAGGTTTTAAAGGGCGGTACGGAGAACGACCTACTGAACCGGTTGAAGCGCGATTTCAAGACCGTGCGGCACGCCAAACCGCCGGCCAGCCGGGACGATTCGGCCGAATCCTATGTGGTTGCCCAGGGCTTTCGGGGGACGCCCATCAGCGACACCGGTGCTGAGTAAGGCTTGCGGCCTGGAAGCCTTATCTCGCTTGGCATTCAACCACTTCTGTTTATGATGCGGCGTCAACCTGAAACACCCCATCGGAGAGGTTGGCATGATTGATATCCCCGAAGCACTTACGTTCGATGATGTCCTTTTGGTGCCGGCCAAGTCCGACGTTCTGCCCACACAAACGAACACAACGACCCGTCTGACCCGCACCATCAAGTTAGGCATTCCGCTCATTTCCGCGGCCATGGATACGGTCACAGAAGCCAATCTAGCCATCGCCCTGGCCCAAGCTGGTGGCATCGGTGTGATCCACAAAAACCTGGAACCGGAAGAACAAGCTGAAGAGGTCCGTAAAGTCAAAAAATATGAAAGTGGTATGGTCATAAATCCGTTGACCATCAACCCCTGCGCGACCTTGGCCGACGCCTTGGCCATGAAGGAGCGCAACGGATTTTCCGGCATCCCCGTCGTGGAAGATGACGGGAAGTTAGTCGGTATCCTCACCAACCGGGACGTGCGGTTCGCCGACAACTCCAACCAGCCGGTCAGCGAGTTGATGACTGCCCACTCTGAACGCGAACCCCTGATTACCGTCAAGGGAGGCATGGATCGAAACGAGGCGAAGCGACTGCTGCATCGCCACCGGATCGAACGTCTCCTAGTCGTCGACGATGAGTTCCGGTGCGTCGGCTTGATCACGGTTAAGGATATAGAGAAGGAACAATCTCATCCAAATGCCGCGAAGGACGACAAAGGCCAGCTCCGGGTCGCCGCGGCAACGGGTGTGGGCGAGGTCGGCCTGGCGCGGACCGAGGCGCTCCTGGACGCCGGCGTCGACGCCATCGTGGTCGACACGGCGCATGGCCACTCGACGGGCGTCCTCCGCGCCATCGAAAGCATTAAGAAGATTAGCAACTACACGCAGGTCATCGGCGGCAACATCGCCACCGCCGATGCCGCGAAGGCGATGATCGACGCCGGCGCCGATTGTGTGAAGGTGGGAATCGGCCCGGGGACCATTTGCACCACTCGAATGGTCGCCGGTGTCGGCATGCCACAACTCACGGCTATCATGGAAGTCGCCGATGTCTGCAACAAAGCGGATATTCCCTGCATCGCCGACGGCGGCATCAAGTATTCGGGTGACATCGCCAAGGCCATCGCGGCGGGTGCCGAATGCGTGATGATCGGATCGCTGTTCGCCGGCACGGACGAAAGCCCGGGCGAGGTCTTCCTCTATCAAGGCCGGTCCTACAAATCCTACCGGGGCATGGGGTCCATCGGCGCTATGGCGCGCGGTTCTGCGGACCGGTACTTCCAGGAAGAGATTTCCGACAATCTGAAACTGGTCCCGGAGGGCGTTGAGGGCCGGGTCCCCTACAAGGGGCCCATCGGCACCATCATTCACCAGTTGGTTGGCGGCCTGCGGGCCTCCATGGGCTACACGGGCTCAACTACCATTGACGCGCTGCGCAACAATTCGGAATTTCGGCGCATTACCGGCGCAGGACTTCGTGAAAGCCACGTCCACGACGTGACGATCACGCGCGAAGCGCCCAACTACGGTGAGCGGTCCTAAGTCGAACCGAACAAGCGCACGCCGCGTTCGATCAATTGCACAATTTCAGAATCGCCATAGTCGATGGACTGGGTCGGAAAATCCACTTCCGCCCGGTTCCATTCATCCTGATCGACGCCTGCGAATTCATGGAGATCGATAATCACTGAGCCCTCCACCTTGCACGCGCCCTTGATGCGCGGCCACGGCCAAAACAGGGCGGACGGGTAAAGATGCGCGGACCCCGCCCTCATACATCCGGACGTCTCGACGCCATGCCGTAGTCCCGGAACACATCGGCGACCCAGATGCGGCAATTCTTGAGAATGTCGGCCCACCTCTGGGCTTGGGCATCGCCCTAACCGGCAAGGCGGAGCCAGGTTTCAACAACCGCCTGTTCGTGTCAGAACGAAAAGGACAGATACTTGCCCTCCGTGGTCAAGCTCTGCAACCGTTCCACAGAAATGAACCCGTCGACCTTCTCCAACTCCAGTTTAAACACGCCGGCCAGATCGAAATATCGTTCGGCTTTCTCTAAGATCGGTCCCACTTCGAATATGACAACAATCATGTCGGTCCCGCCTCCGGGCGCATTCTATGGAAACGGGCCGGAATTGGCAGAGCAGAAACCCGCACATTGTCGTTGAGCCCTTCGGCGGCTCTGCTATCGTTTGTGCCAACGTATCGCATTCAGAGGAGAATAACTGTGCTGTACGTATTGCGCATTTACCATTGCGTCACAGGACGCCTACCAGACCTATTGAACCGGTTCGACACGATCACCTTGAAGCTTTGGGAAAAACACGGAATCCGCCAGGCGGGCTTTTGGACGACGGAAATTGGTCCCAATGCCAATGACCTCTACTATCTCCTACAATGGGAACCACTGGCCGAACGCGAAGAGAGGTGGAC
>CAZNWX010000302.1:0-3075 GCA_964576415.1 uncultured Magnetovibrio sp.
CGCCTTCATTGGGGCCTATTACCGTGACGCCGCGGTCGGCCAGGGTGTCAATATTCGCCTGAGTGGCGGGGTGCTCCCACATGCGGACGTTCATGGCCGGCGCCACCAAGACCGGTTTGTCGGTCGCCAGAAGCAATGTGGTCGCCAGATCGTCGGCTAGACCCTGGGCTATCTTGGCTAGCATGTTCGCGGTTGCCGGCGCCACCAGAAGGGCGTCCGCCTGCCGACTAAGGTTGATGTGCCCCATCTCCTGCTCATCTGTCAGGGAAAACAAGCTATCGTATACCTTGTCCTCGCTGACCGCGCCCAGCGTCAGGGATGTTACGAACTGTGCGCCGCCGTCCGTCAGAACGCAACGCACAACTGCACCGCGCGCGCGCAGGCGGCGAACAAGGTCCGGCGGCTTATAGGCGGCGATGCCGCCCGCGACGATCAATAGGATTCGTTTTCCAGCCAGCATAAAAGAAATCGACAATTTCACGGGTTTTGAGTGTGATTAAAGTAGGGTTGTCTACCTGAAAGCGCAAGCGTCATCGGTTCGTGCCCCGGGATGGCGAAGATACCGATTCGAGCTCAGTTCAAGAGGACGATGATCACCGCCAATAGGAGAAAGATGGCCGCGAACCAAAGGGATCTAGAGACGCCGTCGCTCCGGGTGTTGCGCCGCAATTGCTTGATGGTTTCCGGATGCAGACGCACCCGTCCGCCGGAGATCATGTTGGCGGTCTCCTCCAGCCTCTCCATGACGCTTGGCAGCTTATTGACAGTGCTGGCAATGCCTTCAAAAGCGTCTCGCACGCGGGCTTCGGGGCCCAGAGTTTGTTCCATCCACTCTTTGATAAGGGGCCGGGCCAACATCCACATGTTGGCGCCGGGGCTCAGTTTTCGTGCCGTACCCTCGGCCACCAACATGGTCTTCTGCAGCAACAACAGTTCCGGTTGAGTTTCCATCTGAAAGGTTTCCGTGATCTGGAACAACTGGCCCAGGAGACGGGCGATGGAAATCTCGTTTTGAGGCTTGTCGAGGATGGGCTCGGCGATAGATCGGCAGGCCTGGGTGAAGGCGTCGACGGACTGGTCGGCGGGGATCCAGCCGGCCTCGAAGTGAACCTCCGCGGCGCGCCGATAGTCGCGCATCAGAAACGCTAGCAGCATTTCCCCCAGGACCCGCCGCGTACGGATATCAAGCCGGCCCATGATCCCAAAGTCGACGGCCGCGATGTCGCCATCGGGAGTGACAAACAGGTTGCCGGGATGCACGTCGGCGTGGAAGAAACCATCGCGGAATACCTGCTTGAAGGTGACTCGGGCCGCCTTCGCGGTAATGTCCAATGGGTCGTAACCGGCGGCTTCGATGCCGTCGCGATCGTCCAGGGAGACGCCGGCAATACGCTCTGTGGTCATTACCCGCTGACCAGTGCGGCCCCAATCTACGTTGGGGACCTTGAAGTCCGTGTCGCCTTCGAAGTTTTCAGCTATTTCCACAGCGGCGGCCGCCTCAAAGCGGAGGTCCATCTCCATTTCCACTGTCGTCGCCAAGGTTGCCACAACCTCGCGCGGTTTCAGTCGACGCAGGTCGGGCCGTGTGCGCTCGATCAAGTCGGCGCCCCAATGCAGGAGATCCAGATCGCGGGCAAAGGCCTCTTCGATATCCGGGCGGAGGACCTTTACCGCCACCTCCCGGCCATCGTTGGTGACGGCAAAGTGGACCTGGGCGATGGAAGCCGCGGCCACTGGCGTGTCGTCGAACTTGGCAAACATATCAGCGACGGGCTCGTCGAATTCGGTTTCAATTGCGACCCGGGCCTCGGCCCCGGAAAACGGCGGTAAGCGGTCCTGCAGATCGGAGAGATCGGCGGCCAATTCCTCGCCCAAGAGATCGGAGCGCGTCGCTAGAATTTGTCCCAGTTTGATGAAGCTCGGACCCGCCTCGTTCAGGGCCCGCGCCAAGCGCTGGCCAGGCCGGCCTTCTGCGTCACGCCGCGATATCCATCGCGCGGCGCGAACTACGGCCGGCGCCACATCCAGATATTCCAGCGGGAACAAGGCATCGTGACGGGCCAGCAAGCGGGCCGTGGTCCAGAGGCGGCGAATATTACGAACGGTGCGAAACATGGAAGCCGGCCTTCAGATGCGCCAGGCCGAATGAATCGCGGCGATCCCACCGGTCAGGTTCCGGAAGTCCACCCGCGCCAAGCCCGCCGCCGTGATCAGCTCGGCGAAACGCGTTTGGTTCGGGAACTTGCGGATGCTTTCCGCCAAATACTGATAGGCATCCCGGTCCCCGGTGATCTGTTCGCCAAGCGCCGGCAGCACCCGAAAGGAATAAGTGTCGTACAGCTGGCGCAATGCCGGCGCGGTAACCTCGGAGAACTCCAGGCACAGGAACCTTCCACCCGGCTTCAACACGCGCTTGGCCTCGCCGAGCGCCTTGTCGATATGGGTGACGTTGCGGATGCAGAACGCCGTCGTGTAGGCATCCACCGACATATCGTCCAGGGGCAGGTTCTCCGCGTCCCCACGGATCCATTCGATGCCGTCCAGGATGCCTCGGTCGATGGCTCGGTCGCGGCCATAGGCTAGCATCTCACGGTTGATGTCGATGACCCGCACGTGCGATCCACCGCATGCCAGGAACTTGAAGGCCATGTCGCCGGTGCCGCCGCCAACGTCGACTATGCGCATGCCCGGACGCGGGCGCAGCCAATCTATCACCGCGTCTTTCCACAGCCGGTGAATGCCCAGGCTCATGAGGTCGTTCATCAGATCGTACTTGGGCGCGACGCTGTCGAAGACCTCGCGCACCATGGAGGCTTTGTCCGCCTCGAGCACGTCGCGAAATCCGAAATGGGTCGTGCCGCCTGGCGCCGATCCGCGTGGGGGCGAAGGTTTTGACATGGGCGGACATTAGCGCAAGCCTTCCAGGGACACCAGCCTGTGGACAGGCCGGGCTGTAGCGGTCATACCTGAACCCTAGTCATCAACCGAACGGTCCTGACCATGCCCGAATTACCCGAAGTGGAAACCGTCAGACGCGGCCTTGCGCCGGTCCTACAGGGCCATCGATTGTCCCGG
>CAZNWX010000302.1:3085-3335 GCA_964576415.1 uncultured Magnetovibrio sp.
TCAGATGGCCATTGCCGGACGGCTTCGGCCAGCGCCTGACCAACCGGCAGGTCACAGCGGTGGCCCGACGCGCCAAGTTTCTGACCATCCGTCTTGATAACGACATGATCTGGATCGCGCACCTGGGCATGTCGGGCCGTTTCCGGATTTTCAGGGGCGATCTGCCGCCCGAGGAACCCCACGACCATGTCATCGTCGAAACCGATGGCGGCGTCACCATACGCTACAACGACCCCCGCCGGTTTGGTTT
>CAZNWX010000303.1:0-3320 GCA_964576415.1 uncultured Magnetovibrio sp.
GCCGAACCGCAAGGTGAAGATCATGGCCGGTGGCACCGATCTGCAAGTGGGCTTGCGTCAGGGCGTTTATGCTGCCGATTCGGTCGTCGATATCTCTGATCTTCGCGACCTGAAGGGTATTACGCTCGGCGACCGGGTCATTAGGATCGGCGCGGCGACCACCATTTCCGAATTGACCGAGCGCGAGGACCTTCTGAGGATCCACCCGATGCTGAGCGACGGATTGGCGAAGATCGCGACGCGCCAGATCCGCAACGTGGCGACCATCGCCGGCGATCTCGCCCAGGAGAAACGCTGCTGGTTCTTCCGCAGCGGCGCCCAGTGCTACAAGGCTGGCGGGGTCAGTTGCCCTTGTTACGCCGTACTGGGTGATAACCGGCATCATTCGGTAATAGGGGCCGGGCGCTGCGCGGCGCCTTGCGTCGCCGACGCGGCGCCAATCCTGACAGCCCTGGATGCGTCGGTTGTCATTGCGGGTCGCGCTGGCGAACGGCGGGTCCCGATGACGAATTTTTATCGATGGTCAGGTGAGACCGTCGTGGCAACCAATGAAATCATCACCGCCATCGAGGTCCCCCGGCCGAATGTAGCGCACACGCAGGCCTTCGAAAAACATGCCGGGTGGGACGGCGATTTTGCGGACGCGTCCGTGGCGGTCCATCTGGCATGGCAAGAAGACCGAGTGATCAAGGCGCGCATTTCCCTGGGCGCCGTGGCCCCTCTGCCGGTTCGCGCCAAGTCTGCCGAACGCGCCTTGGCGGGCAGTTGGCTTACAGATTCTGCAGTGCGTGCGGCAGCAGAAATGGTAATCGCGGGGGCCTTGCCCTTGTCGGACAACGGCTACAAATGCAACTTGATCGTCAATCTGACAGAAAGGGCCCTACGCAAAAACCGCGATCAACGTACGTAAGGAACCGTAAATGTCCGGATCAGGCGTGCACACTATTTTTTCATGTTCGAACGTAACGATGTGAAGTAAAACGCCTCTCGAAGCAGTTGAAACGCTCTGTTGACACTCCGGCGTGAGCCCCACACCTAGCCGGGCGGTATAATAAAATCTGACAATGACACCCATGGCCACGACCACCGATCCTGTCCCGAAACCAATAATGACCTATCAGCGCGGTGTCGCGCTGGTATTGTTGGCCGGTGTGTGCTGGTCGTCCTTCGGGGTTGGCGTGCGTCTGATTGAGGTGGCCGATGTCTGGCAGATCCTGTTCTACCGCTCCCTGGCGTTG
Source organism: uncultured Magnetovibrio sp. (assembly GCA_964576415.1). GTDB lineage: Bacteria > Pseudomonadota > Alphaproteobacteria > Rhodospirillales > Casp-alpha2 > UBA3470. The sequence goes on from CAZNWX010000303.1 coordinate 1,239, forward strand.
ACCCCGTTCCTGATCTTCGTTATCGCGGTTCGCGCTGGGGGCGATGCTGTCGGAGCCATTCGCCGGGCTGGCTGGGCCGGCGTGGTCGGCGGCATATCCTTGGTTTTCGCCTTTGGCGGCGGCATCTACGGGATCCAGAACACCACGGTTGCCAACGCCATGTTTCTGTTTGCCGCCGCGCCCTTCTTCGCGGCCATCCTGGGCAAGCTCCTGTTGAAGGAGAGCGTTCGCTTGGGCACTAAGTGGGCCATGCTGGCCGCCACCGCGGGCATCGCCGTGATGGTCAGCGAGGGGATTTCTATGGGCCACTTGGCCGGCAACGTGGCTGCCTTGGTCTCGGCGCTCGGATTCGCCGTATTCACCGTGGCTTTGCGCTGGCGCCAGGTTGAAGAGACCATGCCCACTGTGTTCCTGGCTGGGGTCTTCGCCATGGGTACAGCAGCTGTGGTCCTGCAGTCCACGGGCGTTGGGTTCGTAGTGCCCTTGAACGACATCCTTGTATCCTTGGCGCTTGGCATTGTTCAGGTGGGTGCGGGTCTGATCCTCTATAGCTTGGGGGCCAAGGCGGTGCCGGCGGTGGAACTGACGCTCCTGTCCATGACGGAGGTGGTGCTAGGGCCCATCTGGACCTGGCTGTTAATGGGGGAGACGGCGGGCGTTTATACGCTCATCGGCGGCGGTGTGCTGCTCAGCGCCATCGCCGCAAATGCCTTGACGGGATTAAGGCGGAAACCAACACCTATATTTTAGGTGCCGGTCGCCGCATTGGGGGGATGGGGGCTACGAAGTTCCCGCCAGATCAGTCCGATCAACACCATGGGAACGGCCCCCTCGATGGCGACAACGGAGAGCGCCGTCGATGCGCCGAACCATTCCGCCATGAGGCCGATGTTGGCGAATCCAATCAGACCGGATCCGATACAGATGGTAATCAGTCCCAAAAGCCGTCCACGCATCTCCGGCGGCGACGCCAGATAGGTCAGCGTCGACTGCATGGTCGAGAAGCAGGCCCCGGCGAAACCCGCTCCGACGAGGCCAAGGACCAAGGTCGCGAGCCCGGGAAATTGGCCCATGGTGAAGATGATTGCCAACAGGGCGCAGACGCCGGAGAAATAGAGCTTGCGGTAGAAGGATGGTTGCACAAAGCGCGCGATCGTCAGTGCCCCGATGAGGGCGCTTCCGCCCTCCAAAGCGCTGATCATGCCGACCAGACCCGGCGACAATCCCAGCTCTTCCTTTCCGATGACCGGCACCATGGATAGCATGGGGAAACCCCAGATATTGAACGCCACCGTGACACCAAGGATGCAGAGCACTTCCCGGTTTCCCGAGGCATACCGTATCGCCTGCCAAGCTCCGGTGAAGGGCGCCAGAGGATCAAAGCCGGCCACTGCCGGCGCCTCTTCGGAACGCCGGACCGACATCATCAAAAACAGGGCCAAGGCGTAGAGACCCGCGGCAATGGCGAAAATACCAACGCCGCCGATCCATTGATAGACCACGCCGCCCAGAAGCGGTCCGATTAGGCGGGACCCGTTGGAGGTGGCCGTGTCCGTGGCCATGGCGCGTCCGATACGCTCCAGCCCCGCGATCTCACCAATTAGCTTGCGCCGGAGCGGCTGGTCCGAGGCCCAGAAAATCCCCGAGAGGAAAACCGAGACCGCGACATGCCAATAATCAGCTATGCCCATCACGAATAAGGTTGTCATGCCGAGAGAGACCAGGCAGGCCACTGCCATGGTTATGCGCAACAACCGCGCGCTATCCATCATGTCGCCCAGTGCGCCAAGTAGAGACCCGAACAGCGCCAGAGGTAAGAACAGGAGCAACGCCAACAGCGCCACAAGGAAAGCCGAGACGCTGACGTCGTAGGCAAATATACCGACGGTCAGAAATTCCAGCCACCGGAGGACGCTGACCAGGATGCCCACGGTCCAGACCGCAAGGAACTGGCGGTCCGCAAACAGGGAGCCATCGGGAGTATTGGTTTCGGTCATAATCGGAGAACCTATCATCCGCTACCGCCCTCCGCGATGCTTTTCGCCGCCCGCTTGTCAGCAAATGGCATTCGGTCTACAGACG
>CAZNWX010000304.1:0-3312 GCA_964576415.1 uncultured Magnetovibrio sp.
GTTGGCCATGACGTTGGTGAAGTCCGAGAGCGAATTTCGCCGGACGTTCCCCGATGCCGTGGCGAACATGACGAACAACCCACTCCAGGCATCTTCGTCCTCGGGTAACGGCATCATCGTGGTAATAGTCTCGCCCTCATCCAAGGGCAACAAGTTGACCAAAGCCTTGCCCCGTGCCTGGGGAGTTCCCACGGGCAGTTTGTAGACCTTTAGCTTGTAGACGATACCCGTCGAAGAGAAGAACAAAACTGGCGTGTGCGTGTTGACGACGAACACCTGATCGGCGAAGTCCTCGTCACGGGTAGTCATGCCGGCGCGGCCCTTGCCGCCGCGGCGCTGCGCCCGATAGGTCGACAACGGCACGCGTTTCACGTACCCCGATTGGGTCACCGTGACGACCATGTCCTCACGCTGGATCAGGTCCTCGATGTCGTGCTCGAACTCGCTTTCCTCGATGGTGGTGCGCCGTTCGTCACCGAACTGCTGCCTCATCTCCAGGAGTTCGGCACGGAGTATGCCGTAAAGCTTCTCTCGCGACGCCAGGATCGAAAGATATTCCTCAATCTGCTTGCCCAGTTCGCGCAGGTCGTCGCCGATCTTGTCGCGCTCCAGCCCGGTCAGGCGATGCAGGCGCAGTTCCAGGATGGCCTTAGCTTGCTCTTCCGACAGGGTGTATTTACCGTTGACCACGCCGCGTCCGGGTTCATCCAACAACGCGATCATGGCCGCCACATCGACGGCCGGCCATTCGCGAGCCATCAGTTCGCCACGCGCCGTCTGAGGGTCCGGCGCGGCGCGGATCAGCTCGATGACCTCATCGATATTGGCAACCGCGACGGCTAACCCAGCCAGAATATGTGCCCGGTCCCGAGCCTTGCCCAATTCATAGATAGTGCGCCGGCGGATGACCTCCTCGCGAAAAACTATAAAGGCTTCCAGGATTTCCTTGAGGTTCATTAACCGGGGCTGGCCGCTATCCAACGCCAGCATGTTGACCCCAAAGGATGTTTGCAGGGGCGTGAAACGGTACAGTTGGGCCAACACAACCTCAGGCTCGGCGTCACGCTTTAGCTCGACCACCACGCGCACGCCCTGACGGTCGGATTCGTCGCGAAGATCGCTGATGCCCTCGATGCGCTTGTCCCGCACGGTCTCGGCCATGTTCTCGATCATCCTCGACTTGTTCACCTGGTACGGCACTTCGTGAATGATAATGGCGAAGCGGTCCTTGCGGATCTCCTCGATAGATGTCTTGCCCCGCATGACCACTGACCCGCGTCCCGTGTGGAAGGCGGAAAGGATGCCATTGCGGCCCAGAATTTGCCCGCCCGTGGGGAAGTCCGGTCCCTCGACGTGGTGCTCGATGATCTCGTCGATGGTGATTCCGGGATTGTCGATGATCGCACAGCAGGCATCGATCATTTCGCCCAGGTTGTGGGGTGGGATATTGGTCGCCATGCCGACCGCAATGCCACCCGCACCGTTGACCAGCAAATTCGGAAACCCGGCCGGCAGGACCTGCGGTTCCTTGGTGCTTTCGTCATAGTTGGCCTGAAAGTCGACCGTGTCCTTGTCGAAGTCCTCGATCAAGGCGTGAGCCGCTCGCGCCATTCGGGCTTCCGTGTAACGCATAGCGGCCGCCTTGTCGCCATCCATGGAGCCGAAGTTACCTTGCCCGTCGATGAGCGGCAGACGCATGGAGAAATTCTGCGCCATGCGCACCATGGCGTCGTAGATCGCCTGATCGCCGTGGGGGTGATACTTACCCATAACATCGCCGACGATGCGCGCCGACTTGCGGTACGGCCGATTAAATTCGTAGCCGTTTTCCTTCATGGAATATAGGATGCGCCGGTGTACCGGCTTCAGCCCGTCGCGCACATCGGGAAGCGCGCGCGACACGATCACGCTCATGGCGTAATCGAGGTACGAAGAGCGCATTTCGTCTTCGATGGCGATCGGTGTAATGTCCGAATCGGGTGCGCCGGGCGGCTGCGTGTCAGGCGGGTTGGCCAAGGATTTTTACCAAATGTTTACAAAGACTTAGGGAAGAAAGAAATGTCGTGTAAATTTCTTCTTTCGACGCCCATTAACCTACCATTTTGAGCACCGACTCACAAGCAATCCTCGCCCCTGAAAGCGCTACAAAATCAATAACTTATAAGGCAGTTTGCGTCTCGTGCCGTGTTAAGGACAAGACCACCATGACGATCAATACGGACACCGGCAGCGCGACCACCATATCGACCACCATCCGGCCAATTTCCGCGAGCAGGACGCTGGTTCCGAAGCTCAACATGCCCACCGTGCTGAACACCAGTATCATAACCTTGCGTTATGCATGGGCGCTCTCGGCCACTAGGGCCGTCTCATGGCTTTCGTTCATTGATCCTACTCTCCGGCGCGCCGAACCGCCGGATTAGCGGCTAGAAAGGTATTTCGTCGTCTAGATCGCCGCCGACTGGACCGCCGCCGCTGTCCGGGCCGCCGCCGCCGCTGTCCGGGCCACCCCAGCCGGGGTCTCCGCCAGAATCTGACGGGTTGCCAAAATCGCCGCCGCCGCCGCGGCCGTCCAGCATGGTTAGCGCACTGTTGAAGCCCTGCAGGACGACTTCCGTGCTATAGCGGTCCTGGCCGTCGTTGCCCTGCCACTTACGGGTCTGCAGCTGGCCCTCAACATAGACCTTCGAGCCCTTCTTGAGATACTGCTCGGTGATATTGGCCAGCCCCTCGTTGAAAATCACGACCCGGTGCCACTCTGTCTTCTCACGACGTTCCCCCGACTGCCGATCTTTCCAAGATTCCGACGTGGCCAGACGCAAGTTGGCAATCTTCTTGCCGGCCTGGGTGTAACGGATTTCCGGATCGGCGCCGAGGTTACCGACGAGAATAACTTTGTTGACTGAACCTGCCATGACCTTTTCCTTTAGAGTGGATGTCTCTTGAATGCGAGGCCCGAACTCTACATCCATAAGGCGCCAAGCGCTAGCCTGCCCCAAAGGCCCTCCTGTGGATAGATCTACGCGATGAATTTAAGTTTTATTCAACCATACCGGGTCGGATTTTGGCGTCCAGCTTCCGCACCGTGTCCAGGATATCGTTTTCCACTTCTCCGACCTTGACCATGGCGGCGACGCCGATTTCCAACAGCGCCATGCCGTAGACATAGGGGTTTACGTTCGATGCTTGGAACTGTTGCAAGGCCTCTGCAAGGATCATATCAGCCTTGTCGAAGTCTTCGGTAAATTCTTCGTCGGACATGAGTGCCTCCGGGTCAGATAATGAGCCCCTCTTCCCACACTCGGCACGCGG
>CAZNWX010000305.1:0-3310 GCA_964576415.1 uncultured Magnetovibrio sp.
CTCCTGCGCACCGGAGATGACCATCTTTTCGTTGAAGACAAAGGCCGGTACGCCGTTGATGCCCATGCGGCGGGCCCGCGTGTTCTCATTGTAGACAAAGTCTATATCTTCTTCGCTGTTCAGGTAAGCGCCGATCGCGGCGCCGTCCAATCCATCGCGTGCGCCAATCTCTTGGAGGACGTCCTGGCGGCCGATATCCAGGCCTTCGATGAAGTACTCGAAGAACAGAGTTTCTACGATGCGCGGGTTCGCACCGTTCAGAAGCGCGTAGCGGATCAATCGGTGGCTGTCGACGGAGTTGGGCGTCCGTTCAATCCGATCAAAGGCGAAATCAATATCCACAGATTCGCCGGCCTGCGCGATGGCACCATAGATGCGCCGAACCCGTGCTTCGGATCCGAACTTGCGAATGAGATAGGCGGTACGGTCAATGCCGTCAGCGGGGATTTCTCTGTTCAGCAGAAACGGCCGCCAAACCAGATCAATATCGACATGCGGCCGCAGGGCCTAGGCCTGCTCCATGCGGCGCTTCCCGATGTAAGACCATGGGCATACGGTGTCGAAGATCATCTGAATTTCCATTTTGGCAGTCTACACCATCCTAAAGGCGCCTGGCTAATGCAGCTTAGCCGGCTGCGGCTCAGGACATTAGCTGCCCGAAACGGACGGCCGAATGGCCTTTGGTCTTCAACTTGTTTGGCATAATCAGCACGCAATTGTCGTAGGGCGTGACCACGTCGCGATCGCCGTCCCGTCCGATGACGGTGCCAGCTTTCTCGATCAACTCCATCCCCGTATAGTCGTTGGCCCAGGAAAAGACATCGCTTTCGATGGTGTGTGGTCCGGAAACCTTAATGTATTTCTGGTCAGCAAGGTTGGCTTCATCTGACTTGATATGCGCCTGAAAAGTGTCTTCCGAAATTGCGCCTGTTTGACGAAGGAACCGCAACGTGACGTCCATGGAAACCGTGACTGCATCGGCGCGCCAGTGCTGTCCAGCTTCCACCAAAAGTGCATTCTGAGGCGCTGCCGGATTGCCGAACCCGCCATAGTCGCGAAGCCGAGTGCCCGCTGCATGCCCGGCATCAGCAACGACGTAGGTGGGAGACTTAAGCGCCAGGGCCAAGTCGCGACCCTTGTCGAGCGGCCCGCACAGCGTCAGCGCCGGCGAATCATTGGTCATGGAGTGGATGTCTAACAGCAGGTCAACCGTATCGATCAGGGGGCGCATTTCCCTGGCGCGGCGTGTTTCTAACGTGTCGCGATCGCCATCCAGAACGTCGACACCCCAGGCCCTGTTCAAGTCTTCATTCACAAATCGCGATGCGATCGGGTCGGTGGGGTCGAACGTGGCATAAGCCGCAACGTTGTGGAAACCGAACGTCAACTTTCCTTGTGTTGGACGGATGTCATGGCGCAGCAGGTAATCCAAGGTGATGGCACCGCAAAGCTCGTTGCCGTGGGTCACAGCCATGACCATGACATGTGCCCCCGGCGTGCCGCTATCGAAGGTTGTGGCATAGGGGACGCCCGTATTGCCCTCCTTATAGGCGGAGATGTCCACGGGTTCGATTTCAATTGGGTAAGGGTTGGCATTCATGGGTGTGTGGCTCCTGCGCATGGCGTGAGAATTTTGAAGGCGATGATCCTGATGCAAACCCTTTCTTCATAACAGATCATCGAAGCCCTGAAAAACGCCCCAACCGACCAATCGTCCGGTCTGGCCCGAATAGGGTTATGCGGTTCAGGCCTGAGGGCCTGTCTGAGCTCGACCCAGCTATCGCCAGGCGAATGCCCACTATCGGGTCTATCTTGAATGCAAGGGACGGTTGCCCAAGGTGTTGGCGTTCCGCGATTGGTTACTGGTGTAGCAAGGCGCGATCTAAGCGACGTGGGCATGCCCCGTGTCAGTGGCGAGCATACTCGACATCAATCCGCCGAGGTCTCGGCAACCGCCGAGGCTGTCGCAGGCGGCATAAAGCGTAGCCGTTTTCGCATCGCCCAGGACCGGCACGCAGCAGTCGTCGAACTTGCGCCGGCGTTCGGCATCGATCAGCGGGTCGCCGATCGTGCCTTTGGCGGACGTACGCGTGGCCTTCAGCACGGCACCGGACTTCAGCGTCACGGTTAATTCGTGGACATACTCGCCTGCTGGGTTGAGCTCAGCCTCCGGCGGCGTTGCGTCCATGGTGGTCAGCGGGATAAGTGCCCGGATTTCTGGCCGGTGCACGGCGTCCGGCGTGAAGTCCTGCAGGCTGAGAAAGCCAATTTTGAGCGCAACGGCCATGCAATACTGCATAGAGAACCGGGCCTCCATCTCGTTCTGCGGGTCATCGAAGCAAAGGTTCCGGACATTCGAGGTATTGACGTAAGTGTGCATACTTTCCACATCCTCCGTCTGGAAGTCGTGTTGTGCTTTTAGGTCTAGCAGGTTGTCGAGGCTTTTGTGCGTGGAGCCGCAGCAAGGATGGATCTTCGGTGCTAGGCCTACGGCCTCAATTACGTGTGGGTTTCCGAGCGGGAAAGCCTCGAAATCCCAGCCCGGGGGCGCATCGCCGCCAAACAGTTTCAGGAAACCGTAGTCATTGTCTAAGACTTCGGTCCGGCCCTCAACTCCGTCACGAGCAAAGCACGCAGCCAATACGCCATTCTGTGCAGCCATGCCAGCCTGAAAGGGTTTTGCATGGGACCCGAACTGGCCTTTCAGCCCTGCGGCCATGGAGGTCCCAAGGCTCATGGCGTGAACCATCCGTGATTCGTCCAACTTTAACAGGCGTGCGCAGGCCGCAGCTGTGCCTATGCATCCGACCGTGGCGGTGGCGTGGAAGCCTTTCAGATAATGGGAGCGGTTGACGCCGCGGCCAATTGCGGCGTGACATTCCAATCCTACGAGGTAGGCATCGATGATTTCGGCGCCACTAGCCCCGGTCTCCTCACCGAGTGCTAACAGAGCCGGCACCAGAACGGCCGACGCATGGGTCAGGGCGGCCAAGAAGTTGTCATCGAAATCCTGGGCGTGCGCCGCCGTCCCGTTGGCAAATGCGGCGAAAGGGGCGGGCGCGCGCCTGCCACTACCGATGATCGTCGCGCCACCGTCCACGGCGGGCCATGTGTGAACTGTCCTCCGTACACCTTCAGCGGCTGCGTCGGAGGCTCCGGACACCATGCAGGCAACGGTATCCTTGATTGCATGAATGGCTGGGGTAACCGAAGTGGCTGGCCATTCCGGCGACGTCGTGGCAGCCCAAGTAGCAATTTGTTCGCGGGTAGTTGGGGGGGGCAGGGTTAGGGCTCCTGTTTCGGCGCTTGC
>CAZNWX010000306.1:0-2393 GCA_964576415.1 uncultured Magnetovibrio sp.
CTTTTCCCTCCGAAGAGATATGCAGTAGGTTGGCGTCCTGGGAATAGGGCGGTTCACCCCGTTTGTCTTTGGGGATCGGGATCTGCTTCTTCTCTGCGTAGTCTATCAGCGACTTCCGCGATCCCAGGTCCCATTCCCGCCAAGGCGCGATTATCTTGATATCCGGATTGAGGGCGTAATATCCCAACTCGAAACGCACCTGATCATTGCCTTTCCCCGTCGCGCCATGGGCGACGGCCTGGGCGCCGGTTTCCTGGGCGATCTCGATTTGGCGTTTGGCGATGAGTGGCCGAGCGATGGACGTGCCTAGGAGATAGGTGCCTTCGTAGATCGCACCGGACCGGAACATGGGGAAGACGTAATCGCGCACGAACTCTTCGCGCAAATCCTCGATATAGATCTCTTTGATCCCCAGCATTTCCGCCTTGGCACGCGCCGGCTCCAACTCTTCGCCCTGCCCCAGATCGGCGGTGAAGGTGACCACTTCACAATCGTAATGCTCTTGCAGCCACTTAAGGATCACCGACGTATCCAAACCGCCGGAGTAGGCCAGAACGACCTTATTGATCTTATCGCTCATAATCTTCCCCTGAGTGTTGGGACCTCGAGACGCGGCGCAGTATAGGGAAAAGAACGGGGCCCGCAAGCCGCGCCACGGTCCAGTTGCAGGGTGCCGATCGGGCCACTAAAGTCGGATCATGAATTTAAACGATCTGCCGACGCCGACACTTATTCTTGATCGCCAACGTGTCCGCGCCAACACCGATGAAATGCGCGCCCGCATCCATGCCCATGGTGTGGCCCTCCGTCCGCATGCCAAGACCGCAAAGTCCGTGGACGTGGCACGGATGGCGGTCGGGGACAACGGAAACGCTCTTGCGGTTTCTACCCTGCGTGAGGCCGACTATTTCTTGAGCCAAGGTTTTACTGATCTCGTTTACGCCGTCTGCATCACCCCGGACAAGTTAGACGTGGTGGCGGCCCTCGCGAATCGCGGTGCGGAACTCAAGATTATTACCGATAATCTCGCCGTAGCAGAGGCCATATCAAGCCATGCGGGCGCCCACCGCGTGCTAATTGAAATCGATTGTGGAGAGCATCGAACTGGTGTTGCCGCAGATAGCCCGGACCTCACCGAAATGGCGGCGGCCGTCGAACGATCAGGGCGCTCGAGAATCCTCGGCGTGCTGACCCATGCCGGTCATTCCTATGCCTCGCGCACGCCTGACGCCGTTGCCGCGGTCGCCGAGGCCGAACGTGTGGCCGCGGTTACAGCGGGCCACAAGTTGCGAGATGCCGGATTTGAGACGCCGATTATCAGTGTCGGCTCGACCCCAACGGCGACGCACGGCGTAACCTTTGACGGCGTTACTGAAGTGCGCCCCGGGGTCTACGTATTTCAAGATATGTTTCAGGCAGGAATCGGATCATGCTCCACCGATGCACTGGCATTAAGCGTGTTGGCGTCCGTCATCGCGAGCCATCGCGATCGCGGGACGGTTATGTTGGATGCTGGCGGTCTGGCGCTCTCGAAAGACCGCTCCACAGCGGGTTCGAAATTTGATGCCGGCTTTGGTCAGATCGCGGACTTGAGTGGGCAACCCTTTCCTGGATTGCGGGTAAATGGCGTCCATCAGGAACACGGCGAGGTTCTTGTCGAAGATCCGGAAATTTTCGCGACCCTTGCCGTCGGCACGAAGGTTCGAATTTTTCCAAATCATGCCTGCATGACGGCCGCCGCCTACGAAGTCTACAACGTGGTAGATGGTGGCGTTGAGATCGTCGACCAATGGATGCGGTGCAATGGATGGTGACGCTGAGTCGTCCAGTCCACGCGTCCATATCGATTGGCGCATGAATATTCGGCCACATACGGATGCCAGGGAAACTCCTGCTAAGTTAAAATAAGATGCCCGTCAATCCAATCGGAGGACCAATTCATCCTTCAGAATTGGCTTCGGTCGCTTCTATTCGGGTACGGACACTGGCTGATTTGAGCTGTCCACAGGCCGCTAGGATATCACGGCCGCGCGGTACGCGAATGGGCGCGGAAAAGCCGCCGTCATTGAGTATTTCCGCGAACCGGCGCATCCGGGTATTCGATGAACACTCATACGGTGCGCCTTCCCAGGCATTGAACGGGATCAGGTTGAACTTCGCCGGAATTCCCTGAAGCAGGCGAACCAACTCCTTCGCGTCGGCATCGCTGTCGTTCACCCCTTTCAGCATCACATACTCAAATGTAATGCGTCGAGCATTGTTGGCACCCGGATAGGCGCGGCAGGCATCTAGCAATTCGGGAATGGGGTGCTTTCGATTGATTGGGACCAAAACATCCCGGAGTTCGTCACGCACGGCGTGCAGGCTGACCGCCAGATTCACGCCCAGTTCCT
>CAZNWX010000306.1:2403-3301 GCA_964576415.1 uncultured Magnetovibrio sp.
ACGATCCCGGAAGTCGAGAGTGTGATGCGGCGTTTCGATAAGGCGATACCTTCGTTATCCATAATGATGGTCAACGCCTTGGCCACGTTGTCGTAGTTGAGCAACGGTTCCCCCATGCCCATCATGACGATGTTGGAGATCAGGCGTCCACCATCGGTGGGCGTCGGCCATTCATCATAGGAATCGCGTGCCAGCATGAACTGCCCGACAATCTCCGCAGCGGTTAAGTTTCGGACTAACTTCTGCGTGCCGGTCCGGCAGAATGTGCAGGTCAATGTGCAGCCGACCTGGGACGAGATACAAACGGCACCCCGGTCATCCTCGGGGATAAAGACCGTTTCCGCCTCTTGATGATCGCCAAATTGCACCAGCCATTTGCGCGTCCGGTCCCCTGAAGTCTGCATGTTGGACACCAGCGGGCGCTTGACGACATAGGTTTCCGCCAACGCCGTGCGCAACGGTTTGGCCAAGGTTGTCATCCGATCGAACTCGGTCTCGCCTCGGTGATAAATCCAATGCCAGAGCTGTTTGGAACGGAAGGGCTTTTCGCCCATCGCAATGACTTCCGCCGCCAACTCTTCACGGCTCAAACCGGCCAGATTTTTGTGCTCCATGGTCATGGGAGCTTGTTTGATCAGATTTTACAGGCTTTGCCAATCGCCTTGTAGGCCGCCGTGAAACCTTTAAGGGAATAAGTATCCGTTGTCTGGGTGCCGCGAGAGGAGAGGCCCCTAACAACCAGCGCAGCCCCGCCAATCATGGATTTCACCAACTCATTGTCCGTGGCCGTGTCGGCGGCGAAGGCCCACTGCTCATCCGTGAAAAGCTTAAAGCTGGTTTCGCCGATGGCCAACTCGACCTCGGACGTCTTCTTGAAGGTGTATCCCGCTTGGAGGCT
>CAZNWX010000307.1:0-645 GCA_964576415.1 uncultured Magnetovibrio sp.
CGATTTCATGTGGACTTCCGGCGAATGAATGGTCGAAAGCTGCTCGTCGATGTTGTAGCCGTTGGTCATGGGCACGCCTTCGTCCTTGTACTTTTGGACCTTTTTGGCGTGGCTCGGAATCAGGATTTTCATGAAATCCTTGGCCATCCTGTAGCCTTCTTCCCCATGGACGATAATCTCGTCCATTTCCTTCGTGTAGAGGTCGCGAATGGACCGCTTGATGAGGTTCCCCTCTTCATGCACTAGACAGGGCGCAATGGAATTCAGCGTCATATCCCGCACTTGATTCCAAAGCCGCAATAGATAATCGTAATCGCGTCGGATTTCCGCTTTTGAGCGTTTCGCGCCGGCGGTCCGGACGATCACAGCCAGGCCTTCGGCGATACCCAGTTCGTTGACGACGGACTTCAAGCGCTTGCGATCGGTCGCACTGCCGATTTTTCGAGAGATTCCGCCGCCACGATCTGTATTCGGCATCAAGACACAGTACCGACCAGCCAACGACAGGAAAGTCGTCAACGCCGCGCCCTTGGTCCCGCGCTCCTCTTTCACTACCTGGATCAGCAAGATTTGCCGGCGTTTGATGACTTCTTGAATCTTGTAATTGCGTCGAAGCTTGGCTGGTCGCCGCGCCTCGATCTCTTC
>CAZNWX010000307.1:655-2371 GCA_964576415.1 uncultured Magnetovibrio sp.
ACAGCTTCACCATCCTCGGGCTCGGTCTCGTCGTCTTCTGCCGCCCGGGCTGCTTCCGCTTCGGCGCGAGCTTCTGCCATCAACGCCTCACGATCCGCGACAGGAATCTGGTAATAGTCAGGATGAATTTCGTTAAACGCAAGGAAACCGTGGCGATTTCCACCGAAATCGACAAATGCCGCCTGAAGCGACGGTTCGACGCGGGTTACTTTGGCGAGATAGATGTTTCCTTTAAGGGGACGTCGAGATTCAACCTCGACGTCGAAATCTTCCAGCTTGTTCTTGTTGACGACCAGCACTCGGGTTTCTTCCGGATGCGAGGCGTCGATGAGCATTCTCTTCGTTGCCATTAAATTCAAAGCTCCAAGGCGACCGCCTGCAGTACATGGTTAGTTGTTCAGGAAAGCCGCGTGTTTTCAGAAAGCCAGTGGCGGCTGCGGCATGGCACACGGCCGACAAAGTCGATCCGTTAATAGTCTTCATGATCCGCGCTGCTCGGTCCGGCATGGTGAAACAAACCTGTAAGGTGTGTGTCTTCAACTTCGATCGACATAGTTTCTGCCTGAATGGGCTAGCTTTTAAACTCGATCGGACAAATGTCGCGATCGGCGCTAGATCCGGATCAAACCATTATGCTAAGTCGATTCGCTGTTAACATAACGGTAGTAATTTGTTTCGACAATGCCGAAGTCGCGGGTTTGCGTCCAACGCGACACAATTGTCGTTTGCGAAGGGCGTGGGAAGGGCCGTATATTTAGAAGATGGTTGTATTTCGTACACTATATGTGGGGGTTATTAAGAACATTTCGCGTCGACTTGTTCCATATTTGACCTCGATTCTTGTATGCGTTGTATCCCATGGTGCTCTGGCGGCTCCGGTAGTGACGGATATACGTATCGGCACACAGCGAGACGTGACCCAAATCGTGTTTGAATTTACCGACGCCTTGAACGCTCAGGTGTCGATGCTTTCTGCTCCCTACCGCGTGGTTATTGATTTACCCGAGGTAGGCTGGAGCCTTCCGCCGCGCCCCTTGCCGCGCGCCAGCGGTGTATATAAAAAGCTGCGGTATAGTCTCTACAAACCCGGCAATTCCCGGGTCGTTTTAGATCTCTTGCAACCGGCGCGCATCCGCAATGCCTACATGTTGGGCCCAAAAGGCGCTTACAGTCATCGGTTGGTTCTTGAGTTGAGCGCTACCAATCGGGCCAAGTTTTTGGCGGCGAAAAAAAGGGGCCCCTCTAAAGTGTCATCAAACGCCCTTGCGCGTGTGACGGCGCAAACTGTATCCGCGCCGGTCAAGCGAATTCGGCAATTGCCACCACCCATCCGTGCTGCCAGACCGGAAAATGTGCAGAAAGCCATGCCGCAAAATCAAGCCCGGTTCCCGTTGGCGCCGCGCAAACCAGACTTTATACCTAAGCGTCCGCGTTTCACAGTGGTCATTGACCCGGGACATGGAGGTGTTGACCCGGGGACAATTGGTGTAACGGGTACCTATGAGAAGCACATCGCTCTTTCAATGTCGCGAGCGATCCGGGAGGCATTAGGGAAATTTGGGACCTACCGGGTAAAATTAACCCGCGACCGAGATATTTTCATTCCACTCCGCGAACGTATCAAGATCGCGCGAGAAGCTGGCGCCGATCTGTTCATTTCGGTTCATGCGGATTCCATCAAAAAACCGAATATCCGTGGTGCATCTGTCTATACCC
>CAZNWX010000307.1:2381-3294 GCA_964576415.1 uncultured Magnetovibrio sp.
GATAAGGAAGCTGCCGCCCTCGCCAGGAAAGAGAACAAAGCGGACGTGATCGGCGGCATGGACCTCTCCGGGAATGACCAAATGATCAACAGTATATTGATCGATATGTCGCAACAGCGCACCCTGATCGATTCGGAGCGTTTTGCCACTATTCTGGTCGGAAAGCTGAAACAGCGGACTAAACTGCTGCGTAATACGCACCGGTTCGCCGGATTTGCCGTGTTAAAAGCCCCGGACGTGCCTTCGGTCTTGTTGGAAGTGGGTTTTCTATCCAACGTCCACGACGAGCGGGCCCTAAAGACGCCTGCATATCGGAAAAAAATTGCCATGGGCGTCGCAAAAGCCGTGAAGAGATATTTCCAACGGGTTGAACAGGCGGCGCAGCGCTAAGGTTTCCCGATCCGCCATACTTCCGACAGATTTCGGAGCTATCTCCCCTGTTCATGAGTTGATTTCGTCAGATCGCAAGAAAATGTGACTTGTCAGAAAATTAGCCAAGGCGTAATGGAGAGTATATCGAAATCATGCTTCGAGCCATTTTGACCACGTTGGGATTGTTCGTTCTGGTGTCATTCGTTGGTGTCGGCGGTGTGCTGTTCGTCTTCTACAAATATGGCCAGGCGCTTCCCGATTACCGGCAGTTAGCGGATTACGAACCGCCGGTGATGACCCGGGTGCATGCTGGTGACGGCCGATTGCTGGCGGAATTTGCGATGGAGAAACGCGTCTTCATCCCCATTAAGGCCATGCCGAAACAACTGATTAATGCGTTCTTAGCAGCGGAGGACAAGAATTTCTACACGCACCCCGGCGTCGATTTCATGGGTATTGGCCGGGCCGTTTTGACCAACGTTAAGAATATCGGCTCGTCGCGCCGGTTGGTGGGGGCGTCAACCATCACCCAACAGGTGGC
>CAZNWX010000308.1:0-3286 GCA_964576415.1 uncultured Magnetovibrio sp.
GTCCGCGCGTTAGGCGCGCCGCAAACAACTTGGTGCTCGGTGCCGTCGCCGGTATCGACACGGCAGACCCGCAGGCGGTCGGCATCGGGATGCTGCCTGGCCTCCAGAACATGGCCAACCATGAAGGTCTCCAGGCCCTTAGCCCGGTCGGTGACCTTTTCCACTTCCAGGCCGATGACCGTGAGTTTGTCGAGGATGGCGTCCAACTCCGCGTTGGTGTCCAGGTGCTCCTTGAGCCAAGTGAGTGTAAATTTCATCGGTTCAGTCCTCCGACCACGCTCGGCACATCCAAGGCGCTGAACCCATAGTGCTTGAGCCAGCGAAGATCGGTCTCATAGAAGGTGCGAAGGTCGGGAATGCCGTATTTCAGCATGGCCAGACGCTCGACACCCATGCCGAAGGCGAAACCCTGGTATTCGTTCGGATCCACACCGCAGTTCTCCAGGACCTTAGGGTTGACCATGCCGCAGCCTAAAATCTCCAGCCAATCGTCGCCATGACCAATACGGAAGGTGCCGCCCTCGCGGGTACAGCCGATATCGACTTCCGCTGACGGCTCCGTGAACGGGAAGTAGCTGGCTCGGAAGCGGACCGGCAAATCGTCTACGTCGAAGAAGGCGCGGCAAAACTCGATCAGGCAGCCCTTCAGATTCCCCATGTGCGTGGTCTTGTCGACGACTAGGCCCTCAACCTGATGGAACATGGGCGAATGTGTGGCATCGTAGTCGCAACGATAGGTCCGTCCCGGCACGATCAGACGGAACGGCGGTTCACCGTTCTGCATGGAACGAATCTGGACCGGCGACGTGTGGGTGCGGAGCACCATGCGTTCGCCATCCTGTTCGCCGGGCAGGTAGAAGGTGTCGTGTTCCTGGCGGGCCGGGTGGTCCGGGGGGATGTTGAGGGCAGTGAAGTTGTGCCAGTCGTCTTCTATATCCGGACCTTCGGCGATAGTAAAGCCCATCTCACCCAGGACAGCGACGATTTCATCGATGGTCTGGCTGATGGGGTGGATGCGGCCCTGCATCTCGGGGCGTATGGGCAACGTCACATCGATGCGGTCGGTCTCAAGACCGGCATCCAACTCCGCATCCTCAAGCGCCGCCTTGCGCGCCTCGATGGCGTCGGCGACCTCGGCCTTCAGCGCATTCAGAGCCTGGCCCATAGCCTTGCGTTCATCGGGGTCCATGCCGCCGAGCCCCTTCATTAGCCCGGTGATCTGGCCCTTCTTGCCGAGCGCGTTGACTCGGAGCTCTTCCAGGGCCTGCGTATCGGCGGCGCCAGCCACCGCGCTGGTCAGTTCTTCGCGAAGACGTTCTAAATCTTCCATCTCAGTTCCTGTCCGTAAAACGGCAACCGGGAGACGCCGCACAAGCGGGCTCCCGGTTTCCAAATCAGCTGCGGCGCGTTAGCGCCGAGGTCCGATTACGCGGCCTTGGCGAGAGCGGCTTGTGCCTGATCCACCAAGCTCTTAAAAGCTGCCGGCTCATCGGTCGCTAGGTCCGACAGTACCTTGCGATCGATTCCGATCTCGGCCCTGTTGAGGCCGTTCATGAGCTGCGAATAGGTCATCCCGTGTTCTCGGGCGCCGGCGTTGATGCGCTGGATCCACAGGCTCCGGAACGAGCGCTTTTTGGCGCGGCGGTCGCGGTAGGCGTATTGCAGCCCCTTTTCGACCCGCTCGATAGCCAAACGCAGGTTATTCTTGGAACGGCCACGGTAACCCTTGGCCAGCTTAAGAATTTTCTTCCGCCGCGCGTTACGGGCGACGGCTCTTTTGACGCGTGACATGATGTGTCTCTCCGTAAATCCAGATGATTAGGCGTTCGGTAAGCAAGCCTTAACCAGACGCGCATCGGCGTCGCACAGGATCATGGTGCCCCGGGCGTTACGCTTCATTTTCTGGGAACGTCGGCGCAGGAAGTGCCGTTTGCCGGAAGGATTAGCCCGGACCTTGCCGGACCCGGTGAGACGAAAGCGCTTCTTGGCGCTCGACTTGGTCTTCATCTTGGGCATTTTCTGTCCTCCATCTTTCGAGGTTCAGTTCGACGTAGCTGGGCATGCCCTTTTCAGCCTGACCACGCGGAAGAGGGCGGGTTATAGCTCTCCCTCGGCCTCTTTGCAAGCGATGAGCACTTGTTTTTAACAGACCTCACGCCCTCGCTATCCGCGGAACGCCTTTCTCATCTTCTCAAGAAGATAGATGACGATTTCCACGCCCAGAGGCTGGTTTTCCAGTTCTATTCGCCGACCATTCCCTATGAGATTGGCCTTCTGTACCCGGCGCTACGGTCACGTTTGCGCCTAGCACTGAAGCTCGCCGACGCCGCGAAGGCGTATATTCGGGCCCTGCTCTACGAACAGAGCCTGCGGCGGCCGCAATCGGCCATGCCCCCGCTATGGGTCTTTTCGAAATGGGTTTGGCAAACCTGTATACGATGTTATATGCAGTTAATTGAGCACGACCCGATGAAGAACTATGCCTTATGCCATCTGGGCACAAGGAACCCGCCAGCAACGTCGAAAAGGCGTACGAGATGCTGAAGGAACTGTTGATCGTCTATCGATTTAAACCGGGCGGGCGGATCAACGAGGACGAATTGGCGAGACAGCTTAGCGTCTGCCGCACACCGCCCCGTGGGATCCTGAACTGGCTCACGTCGCAGGGTTTTCTGAGATTCATTTCTGGGCGAGGGCTCTTCTACAGGGAGTTGCAGTCACGGGAAATCTCCGAGTTTTATCAGCTCCGCACGGTGCTGAACGCCATCCGCCGCCAGGACGCGGACGCCGCCGCGGCTGCCATGGAATCGCATATTTCGCGTCGCCTGGATGAAATCACAGGCGGTATCAAGGAAGGCCTTTTGAGAATTTATCTCGTCGAGTACGCCGCTGAGTAATTTGCTGCGGTGGCAACTTCAGCCAAGGAGACACGAGCGTGCAAACGGGCAAGGTTAAAGGTGGCAAGAACGTCTATGAGGCGGCTGTCGGGATTCTGATGTTAGAATCCCAGTTCCCGCGCATCCAAGGCGACGTGGGCAACGCGGCCACCTGGCCGTTTCCAGTCCTCTACACGGTTGTCGCAGACGCCAACCCCGACCGGGTGGTGCGCCAGAACGCGAAAGGCCTGTTGGAACCGTTCCTGGACGCGGCCCGCGACCTGGTCAAGATCGGCGTCGACGGGATCACCACCAACTGTGGGTTCTTGACCCTGTTCCAGGCGGAGCTGTCTGCCGCCGCCGGCATCCCCGTGGCGTCGTCGAGCCTCATGCAGGTGCCCTGGGCGGGG
>CAZNWX010000309.1:0-3260 GCA_964576415.1 uncultured Magnetovibrio sp.
TGAGGCTTCCGTCTCGCGCCTTGCCCATGATCTCGGTGACCTCAGTCGCGTCGCGGTGTTCGATGGGTATGTCCTTCACTCCATCATCCACGGTCCAGTCGATGGTCGGCCCGGGGAGACCGACGTAGAATGGAACCCCGTTATCATGCGCAGCAAGGGCCTTTAAATAGGTGCCGATCTTGTTACAAACGTCACCCGCTGCGGTCGTCCGATCCGTGCCGGTGATACAAAGGTCAACCAAGCCGTGCTGCATCAAGTGCCCACCAACGTTATCGACGATCACCGTATGCGGCACACCGTGCTTGCCAAGCTCCCACGATGTCAGACTGGCACCCTGGTTACGGGGGCGGGTCTCGTCAACCCAGACGTGGACCGGGATTCCGGCGTCGTGCGCCTTGTATATAGGTGCCAGTGCCGTGCCCCAGTCCACCGTCGCCAACCAGCCGGCATTACAGTGGGTCAGGACGTTGACGCCACCATCTTTCAGAGCCGGCTTACCCTTGGCGGTCCAGGCCGATTCGATCAGGGGTCTGCCGTTATCCCCGATGGTCGAGCAGATATCCACGTCCTCATCACAGATCTCAGCGGCCCGTCTGTACGCCGCTTCCTTGCGTTCATTGGGCGAAAGTGATGCCAGCAGGGCGTTCATCTCATCCAGTGCCCAGCGCAGGTTTACGGCGGTCGGACGCGTCGCATAGAGGGCGTCGTGAGCTTTCGCCATGGCGCCATCGGACGGGTCCGCGTGCACTGCCAAGGCCATACCGTAGGCAGTCGTTGCGCCGATCAAGGGCGCGCCGCGTACCCACATGTCGCGGATCGCCGCGCAGGCATCATCGAGGCTCTCCAAGCGGACAGTGGCAAACTCATGCGGCAGTTTGGTCTGGTCGATGATCTCCACTGCCCAGCCATCATCGGCTAGCCAGATGGTCCGATAAGGAGTACCGTCAACGTTCATACGTGATCCTCTTTTCAAAGCAGACGCAATCAAACCCGTCTTCGCAGACCCGGTGGCTTTCGACGTACCCGAGCCGGGGATATAAGTCCAGGTTCTCGGTCATATGGACATTGGTGTAGAGAAACAGCCGGGCCAAGCGGTTGTCCTCGGCCTCCTGTTCCGCAAAGTACAGCAAAGCCCGGCCAATGCCCTCACCCTGGCGATCTGGATGGACCGCGACATTCTCGATGAACTGGCCCGCGTCCTTCTCAAAAGTCACGATATAGCCGACGGCGGCGGCGGCGGCTTCTGCCACATAGGCTGCATCCGCCGCAACATGTGCCGCGAAATCGGCGACCATGGACGCGGGCTTTTGGCCCATGCGGACAACGTAGGGGGCATAGGCGGCTTCGGCGATCCGGGCGAGTGCCGGCACGTCATCTGTGGTCGCACGACGGATCCAGATCCCGACCAATGGGTCAGCCGCCGAGCACCCGACCGGCGACGGCGTCGAGCTTCTTGACCATCTCCGGATCACGGGCATCCGGCGCGGTGATGATCGCCGTTTCCAATGCCGTTTGACAACCGGCGCTGCAGCTCTCATCACGACCAGTCAGCTTCGGCGTCACGGCCTTGACGAGCGCACGCGCCTTATCGGCATTCGACATCAGCACCTGAATGATGGCGTCGACGGTGACGTGATCATGGTCCGGGTGCCAGCAATCGTAGTCCGTCACCATGGCGACGGTGGCGTAACACATCTCCGCTTCGCGAGCGAGCTTCGCTTCCGGCATGTTGGTCATGCCGATCACGTCGCACGCCCAAGACCGGTAAAGCTCCGATTCTGCCAGGGTCGAGAACTGAGGTCCCTCCATGGCCAGGTACGTGCCCCCCATCTGATGCGCGATGTTCAACTCGGCGCAGGCTTTTTGGGCGGCGGTGGCCAGGCGCGAGCAGATCGGATGTCCCAGGCCTACGTGCGCCACCAGTCCGGTCCCGAAGAAAGACTTCACGCGCGCGAAGGTGCGGTCGATGAACTGATCACAGAACACGAAGGTGCCGGGCGGGAGCTCCTCCTTGAACGACCCACAGGCAGAAACTGACAGGATCTCCGTCACGCCGGCCCGCTTCATGGCATCAATATTGGCGCGAAAGTTCAGCTCCGAGGGCGGGATGCGGTGACCCCGGCCATGTCGAGGTAGGAACACCAATTTCTGGCCGTCCAGTTCGCCAAACAGAAGTTCATCGGAGGCCTCCCCAAAGGGCGTGTCGACGCGTTCCCATCGGGTATTCGCCAACCCGTCGATTTCATAAACGCCGCTGCCACCGATGACGCCGATTACCGGCGGCGTGCCTGGAATTACCGTCATCGATCGTCAGCCGGCCAAGACGTCATCAAACAAACGTATTGTCCGCATACTGGCGATATTTGCGGCGCGCGGATTGAACTGACCGCGCTGGTCGCAATGGAACCCGTGATCGGCCTCATAGACGAAGATCTCTGCGCTGGGATGCGCGGCCTCAATAGCCTCAACATCCGCCATTGGGATGGAGGCGTCTTCCCGACCGAAGTGTGCTATCGTCGGACATTTCGGCTCTTCTTCGTTGTAGTCGATAATCCCGCCACCATAATACGCGGCAGCAGCCTGCACATCCAGACGGCAGGCCGCCATCCAGGCGACGACGCCACCCCAGCAGAACCCGGTGATGCCGACCTTACCCGCATCGACAACGTTTGCGCGCGCGGCTTCGACATCCGCCATGACTTTGTCCAGTTCGGCGTTGGCCTGGGCCTTGAGGTCGCGTCCGGCGGACATATCGTCGGGGTTGTAACCACCGTCAAAGCTTTTGTGCCAACGATCGTAGAGCGCCGGCGCAATGGCCGTATAGCCGACATGGGCGAACCGTTCGGTCACATCGCGAATATGTTCGTTCACACCGAAGATTTCCTGCACGACAATAACGGCCCCCTTCGGGGTGCCTTCAGCTTCGCAACGGTAAGCGTCAAACTCGAAACCGTCCGATGAGGTTAAGGTGATGTCTTGGCCCATGAGGTCCTCCCGTGTTAAATCTTCGGGCACAGGCTATCCCAAGTGCCCCGCAAACGAAACAGGAAGACGGCCAGTATTACGATCCGGCGGATGCCGCCGCCCATGCATAAAGGCGTCGGCCAGCTCAACCTTACTCAACCATGACTGATTTTATTTTCAGTCGATATCGACTTAAAGACGTCTGTCCGTAAAATTCGACTAAACGTTGAACCGGAACAGCAAGATATCCCCGTCCTGAACGACATAGTCCTTGCCTTCCTGACGCATCTTTCCAG
>CAZNWX010000310.1:0-3259 GCA_964576415.1 uncultured Magnetovibrio sp.
GGCTCAGGATTACGTTGTCCAGTTCGTGAAACGGTAGGTTCGATGGCCAGACGTCTGGCGTTTTTGGCGAAATGTGGTTGTACCAGACATCGATTATGGCTCCGCCGATGGATTTCGCCGTCAACGCTGAATAGAGCGCGTCTTCCTGAACCACCAGACCGCGGGCCACGTTGATGAGGACGCCGTCCGGTTTCATGGTGTCCAGCTCGGCCTTGCCGATCAGGCCGCGGGTTTCGTCATTCAGGTCGCAGGCAACGACGACAAAGTCGCTTTCGGCCAGGAGCTTGGGCAGGTGATCCACCGTGCCTAGCCAGTCAAGCGGCGAGGGGGTCTCCTGCTGGGTGCGACGCGTGCCGATGATCCGCATGTCGAAGGCCTGGGCGCGTTTGGCGATTTCCATGCCGATATGACCGTAGCCGACAATGCCGACCGTGCGTCCCCGGACCTCGCTATGATAGACCGCCTCCCCGGGGGCGCGGCCGCCCCAACCGTCGACACGGAACCGTCGGTCCATCTCGCGCAACCCGATGGTCCACTCCAGCATGGCCGCCATGACGTACTCTGCCATCGTACTCTCATGTTCGAAACAGTTACAGACAGGGATGCCCGCCGGCATGGTGGCCGGCGAACAGAAGTCGTGCCCAGTCCAGGGAATTTGGAACATCTTCAGTTTCGGCGTCTCGGGCCAGCGTTTCAACGGGATGCCGCCGCCGATGACAACATCCGCCTCGTAGGCAAGAGGCGCGAATGCGTTGGGGGCATCTGTGGCCGGATCCCAAACCAGGATGGACCAATCGTCTCCCATGTTCTGGCGGAGAAGGTCGGTGTATTGAACGGCGATACGGCCTTGGACAAGGGCGGTGGGCATGGCGTGAACTCACGATTGGATTAAAGATTTTACGGTGCGACCATACTGTGACGTCGGTCGAGAGGCGGCGCAAGTCCGGGAGGGGCCGGCCGCGCAGGCGCCTACAGGCGAACCTGCAATTCCTCCACCTCACGGAACCGTACCCGGTTCGACAGCTTTGCCGGCGCTACCAACTGGAGGCCGGGGAAGCGATCAAACAACTTTGCGAAGGCGATGCGGCCTTCGATGCGGGCCAAGGTGTTCCCGATGCAGACATGAATGCCCAACCCAAACGACAGGTGCCGGTTTGGCCGCCGGGCAATGTCGAAGGTGTTCGGGTCCGGAAACTGGGTTGGATCACGGTTGGCACCGGCGATCATCAGGTGCGCGATGGCCCCGGCCGGGATCAAAATTCCGGAAAGCTCTGTATCTACCAGGGCGCGGCGGTTGTTGATCTGGATCGGCGCGTGATAGCGAAGGATTTCCTCCACGGCGCTCTCAATGAGATTGGGGTCGGCCTGTAGGCAGGCAATCTGGTCCGGATGGCGGAGCATTTCGTGAATGCCGTGGGAGATCATGTTCGTTGACGTCTCGTGCCCGGCGTTCAACAAGAAAATACACTGATGCAGGAGTTCCAACTCTGTCAGCTTTTTACCGTCTTCCTCGGCCTCGGCGAGGGCGGTCAGAATTTCGCCGGGCTTGGCCTCATCGGGATGCGTGCGGCGATGGGCAAGGAGGTCGCGGAGATAGGCCTTAAAATCCTCCACCGCGCGGCATCCCGCATCGAATTGCTGAGAAGTCAGCACTGGCTCTAGCCCGCCCAGGATAAGCAATGCCCAATCGCGAATCTGGATGCGGTCGCTACTGGGCACGCCTAGCATGTCACAAACGACTTCCACGGGGAGTTTGAAGGAGAAGTCGGCGACAACCTCCATTTCGCGGCGATCGGCCAGTTCGTTCAAGTACACGTCGATGAGACTCTCGATGCGCGGCGTCAGGGCGGCGAGCGCCTTTGGCGTGAAGGCGGCCTGGAAGAGTTTTCGAATGCGGGTGTGATCTGGCGGATCGGAAAAGACGACGCTGGTGGTGTGATGCTCATAGAGCGGTGAGCTACCGAATTTTGGTTTGAAATCTACCTTCTTATCGGAACTCCAAATATCAGGATTGCGATAGACGCTGACCAAATCATCGTATCGGGTGAGTATTACCGAGCCATCGACGTTTCGGTGTATGGGATCATACGCACGCAACGCAGCGAGATAATCGTAGGCCCGTGGCACGTAGTCCGCGGGTAAATGCATCATGTCGAAAGCAGCGGCGTCGATTTCAGGCGCGGACGTGATCATGAGATGTTGATTGTTCGTCAATTTGAGGTCTGCTCGAGTAGCGAATAGGCTTTGTAAGCGAATGTCAATCTGACCCTCCCCGGACCGATGACTTTTCGCTGCTTCGGGGCCATGCTAGGAGAGAAGAGTTCTGAACATCAGTTCCGAGGCCACTATGACCAATCAAATTTCCCTTGAGATCAACGAATGCGTTTCCTTCGCTGATGGATATGAATTCGACGGCGCGAGCACCTATGAGCGGCTGGCGGGTCGGGCACATTTCGCCGTTGATCCGAAAGTGCCGGCCAACGCCGGTATTTGTGATATCGACAAGGCGCCGGTCAACGGCGACGGCCTGGTGGAATTCGCCTCCGATATCTTCATTTATCGTCCGGTAGATCCGGCCAAGGCGAACAAACGCGTCTTTTACGATTATGGTAACCGGGGGAACCAGCGGGCCATACAGTTCTTCAACGATGCGCCGCCGTCAAACGCGCCGCTCAGCCTTACCGAAGCCGGGAACGGGTATCTCTTTCGTCGGGGCTACACGTTCGTGTGTTGCGCGTGGCAGGCGGATTTGCTGCCTGGAGATGGGCGTATGCTTATGGATGTGCCCGTAGCTATGGACGCCGACAAGCCGCTGACCGGACTGGTGCGTACCGAAATTATTCCCGAAAGCGACGGTGCGGTCACCTTCCCTCTGTCCGGATGGATTAACACGCGCAGCCATCCGACCGTTTCCCTTGATACGACCGAGGCGACTTTGACCAAGCGGCGCTACGCCACATCCGAACGTCAGATCATTCCCTCTGATCAATGGCAGTTCGCCCGAGACGCTGGGGGTATTGGCTTGGACGGTGTTGCGCGCCAATCTGCCATCGTACCGTCGCACACGGACATTTACATGGGCGACGGGTTCCAGACGGGTTGGATCTATGAGGTGGTCTACACTGGACAGGACCCGTTAGTCCTTGGCCTCGGTCACTTGGCGGTCCGGGATTTCATCAGTTACCTCAAGTATGGCGACGTGGACGCGGCCGGCAATGTCAACCCTCTTGCCGACATAGGCATTGAAAAGGCCTATGGC
>CAZNWX010000311.1:0-3256 GCA_964576415.1 uncultured Magnetovibrio sp.
CGTCAGGCGTAACTTGTTGAACTGAAGCAAGGTCGATGTCTTCCCTTAATCTTGCTGGCCCTATTGGACCTTTGCCAATTCCCGATCGACGATCTTCTTGAACTCGTCGTAGGGCAGGCCACCGGACAGCTTCTCAGTGCCAATGACGAAGTAGGGCGTGGCATTGACCCCGTCTTCTTTGTAGGCCTTTTCCTTCAGCCCCTGGATATGATCGAGGAGCTTCTGGTTGCTGATGCAGGCCTGCACGTCGGCTGACGGCATGCCGCCGAAGCGCGCCACCTTGGTCAGCGCGTCCAACGGATTGCTTGCCCGCGACCACTGCGGTTGCGCGCGGAAGAACATATCGACGAAGCCAAAATATCGTTGCGAGCCTGAGCAGCGCGCGATCATGGTCGCGGCCAGGGCCGGCGTGCCCAGGGGAAAGTCGCGGAACACGAATTTCACCTTACCCGTGTCGATGTAGTCCTTCTTGAGTTGAGGGTAGGTGTCGTGGTGGAAGCTGGCGCAATGAGAGCAGCCCAACGACGCGTACTCGACGATCGTCAGCGGCGCGTCCGCCTGTCCGATAACCATTTCCTTTATGGAGTCCGTAAAGCTCGCGACGCCCGCATGGGACGGCGCCGGCGCCAATCCAAAAAATCCCAAGGCGCTGACGCCGACCAGCCCCGCTACGACGGAGCGGCGTGTGGGAAATTGGAGCATAGCTGGTAGATATCGTGACAAAGTCCCCTCCTGGGCACCAGATATTGTTGACTATAGAACCGTGAATTCGGGCGAGTCGAGACCAATTTTGTCGATGTTTTCCACAGATAGTCGTGGTGGCGAAGGCCGCAAACATTCTATTTAAAATCGGTGTCGTCGTGGTAGACCGCGTTGCCGAGGCGGTTCAAGGCCTCGCGAAGTTCTGGGTCCGCGATGGTTGTGACTTCCTGAGCGACTATGGGATTCTGCGGCGGTGCGGGCCGCGGCGCGGCGGCCGTATTAGCGGCCGGGACGTCGGCCAGTGGGCCGTGGATATACCGCATTTTGGCGACCGCCTTGAAGCCGAAATAACCGTTGATGCGCTCCAGAAGCTGCGGTTCCAGGTGCTGAAGCTCCGTGGCCATGGCGGAATGGTCGACGCGCAAATGCAACAGACCGGAGTGACGCTCCCGATTGGCGTAGGTGATGCGGTCGGGCCGTGAATGTTTAGCGATTATAGGGCCGACGATCTGGCTCCATTCCTTGGCCACAGTCCCGTCAGCGAGACCGCGCTTACCAAAAATCGGCTTGGTCAGCCGAGATACTGTCGTGCCGAGTGTTTCAGCGCGGTTGCGGCGGTTACTGGGGCGGGGCCGGTAGGCAGCCATATCTCAACAATCCGTCCTTTGGTCAGGTGGTGGCGGTATGGTAGGGTCAGGCCTCGGCCGCCGCAACAAGAGGCGGCGTCTACCCAACTGATTGTGATCAAACGTGCCTGCCGATCCTGCTGCCATCGCGAACGCCTTACTTGCCTGGTACGACGCCCATCGCCGCGTCTTGTCGTGGCGGGCAGCCCCTGGAGAGATCTCCGACCCTTACGCCGTCTGGTTGAGCGAAATCATGCTGCAGCAAACGACGGTAGCAACAGTGACCCCCTATTACGGCAATTTTTTGGCAAAGTGGCCACAAGTTGGTGATTTGGCGGAGGCGTCCCTGGATGATGTGCTGCATGCTTGGCAGGGGCTTGGCTATTATTCGCGGGCCCGCAACCTGCACAAATGCGCCCAGGTCGTGAGCGTTGAATACGGCGGACAATTTCCAGACACGGAGCTCGGACTGCGCGCCTTGCCGGGTATCGGTCCCTATACGGCGGCGGCCATCGCTGCCATTGCGTTCGGCCGAAAGGCGACGCCCGTTGACGGTAACATCGAACGGGTCGTGGCACGGCTATACGCCGTTGCCGAGCCGCTGCCCAAATCAAAACCCCAGATCCGCACGCACGCCGAGGCGCTGACGCCGACACGGCGTGCTGGCGACTTCGCCCAGGCCCTGATGGATCTCGGGGCGACGGTGTGCAAGCCGAAGAAGGCGGATTGCGGGATCTGCCCCTTGTCCGGCCCCTGCCTGGCCAACAACGAGGCGGATCCCGGCCGCTACCCGTTGAAGGCGCCGAAGAAGGCGCGCCCGAAGCGACACGGGGTGGTGTTCTGGGCTGTGCGTGGCGATGGCGCGGTCCTGGTTCGCCGCCGGCCGGAGACGGGTTTGTTGGGCGGGATGATGGAATTTCCGACCACCGAATGGCGGGAACTAGCGTGGGGGGGCAATTCCTGGCACGATTGGGCTCCGGCTACTGCAGATTGGTACGCGCTTGCGGAACCTGTCACTCACGGTTTCACGCATTTTCTGTTGGAATTAACTGTGATGCGTGGCGCCGTCGATGGCGGCGACGGCAGATGGTGCCACCCCGATGATTTTGGCGATCTGGCCCTGCCGACGGCGATGAAGAAGGTCGCCGCCGCGGCCGCTCAGTCATCGTAGGCGATCAGCGTGTCGATGGGAATATCAAAACGATCGCGGCCGTTCAGGAACGTCAGCTCGATGATGCAGGCTGCACCGACCACTTTGGCGCCGACCTTCTTAAACAGATCGACGGAAGCCCCCAACGTGCCGCCAGTTGCCAGCAGATCGTCCAGAATGACGATCCGTTGGCCCGGTTGGACGCAATCTTCCTGAATTTGGATGGTGTCGGACCCGTATTCCAACTCGTACTCATGGCTAACCAGCGCCCCCGGCAGCTTGCCTTCTTTGCGGATCATAGTGAAGCCCAGTCCCAAGCGCGAGGCCAAGGGCGCGGCAACCAGAAAGCCTCGCGATTCAATTCCCGCCAGCATATCCGGCTTGTGCTGGGACACGGCCTTGGACAGCCGGTCCAGGGCCACGTTCCAGGCATCGGGATGGGCCAAAAGGGTCGAGATGTCATAAAACAGTATGCCCGGCTTCGGGAAGTCGGGGATGGACCGGATGTGGTCTTTCAAATTCATGATGAAATTTCCGCGCGCAATGAACTCACGGGAACATCGTAATGACAGGCACGGGATCAATCAAACATGCTCGTGCCTAGCGGTGGGGCCGTGGAGCAGGGGAAATGAAATAGTTGTCTCATGAATTGATATAGTGTTTCATTTTGTCACATTGGATCCTAAATCATAATTAGTTTCCCTCTCTTGATCACAAAAACCAAAATCGCGGCAGAGATGGAAGATTCAGAGGTAACCGATCATATCGTCTCGCGCGT
>CAZNWX010000312.1:0-3248 GCA_964576415.1 uncultured Magnetovibrio sp.
CGTTGAACGAATTCAGTCGCTGTCGCCTCGAGACCTTGGCCGATTACAGTTGTTTTCAATTCCGACTTTCATGGAACGGCCCCATGAGAACGACCGGTTGCTGCAGAATGTATCGCTCGGCGCCTACGTCAAGGCGCGCCTGCGCCGATTGAAGCAGCGCCTGCGCAGCCAATCCGGTTATCGAAATACCTAGATGATGGATCTGTGGTTATGAAACGTCTGGTGACAAAACTTGCCGATCGTCTTTTTATTCGCCTGACTGATATCATGATTGCGCGGGCCGATATGCGTCTCATGCACCCCAAGCATAGGTTGTTGCTGGCGGCACAGGAAGAATCGGCGCTCTACGCCACCGAGCACATGTCCGGTGCCATGATCATGGATCGGCGCGAAGACGTGTTGCGTGTTGCCATGGACCGGATGCCCAATGATGGGGGCATTCTAGAATTCGGTGTGGCTAATGGAAAATCCATTAGTTTCATCGCTGGGCTTACGGGCCGGCCCATTCATGGTTTCGATAGCTTCGAGGGTCTACCGGATGACTGGCCCGGTCGTCACGAGGAACGTGGCCATTATTCCACAGGCGGCCGGTTACCGGATGTGCCGTCTCATGTAACCTTGGTGCCAGGTCTATTTGAAGAGACGCTACCCGTTTTTCTGGCTGATGACGACCGCAAAGCGGCGTTCATCCACATGGACTGCGATCTTTATGAGTCCACACGCATGGTCCTCGAGCATCTGGGCCCCCGCATCGTGGTTGGTACGGTGATCGTCTTCGATGAGTACTTCAATCACGTCGGATGGCGGCAGAATGAGTTTCGTGCCTTTCAGGAATTCATCGAAAACCAAGGCGTCGGCTATCGCTACCTTTGCTGGGGTTATCAGCAGGCCGCGGTCATCATTACGTCGCGGTCCTAGCGGGCAGAGATACGGCCTGTGTTTGGCTGCGCATAGCGCGAGCGCTCCGAGACTTCCGACATCCTGCGACGTAGTTCGGCGAAATCGCCGTGCACTAGCATCTGGAGGCCAAGGAAAATGCGCCGTGGCCAAACGACCAAGGGAGAATGCTGGAAGTCTTGTTTGTATCTGATCTGCGCGATCAAGGTGACCAACATGGCTAACATAGGATTATGCCGTTTTTGCAGGCTGATCAGAATGCGGCGTAGCCAGGGTTTAGTCCAAGGAATTAGATAGATACAGTTCTCAAGGTAGTCGCGTCGATTGAAAGCCGGAAACTTCGGTCGGTACACCATGTTGTACATCACCGCGTCGGCAATCCCTTCGTCGGTTACCTGATCCGGCGTGACATGGCCGGCTTCCAGCGCCATGTTGGTGAACGGATAGTGCGGGAAGTATTGCATTTTATAGGTATTCAACTTGATTGGCGTGCCGAAGGCTAGGATGAGGCGAAGTGCCTCTGAGAGGCTCTCGGCCGAATCAAACGGATTGTCCAGAATGATGTCGTACTGGGGCGTGATCCCGACGCGTTTCAGGATGTCGGATTTCTCTATCAGTTCGTCGTTGCTGCCGGGCCGGTGCATTATATCGTTGCGCACGTCGTCGTGCCCCGATTGCACGCCGAAGTGCATACTCACCATGCCGGCGTCAGCCAACAGTTCCATATTGTGTTCTTTGACCAGACGCGGCACCAGTTCGCACTCGAAGGGGATGTCACAGTTTTCTTTGTAGACCTTTGCAAAGTCCGCCACCCAGTCGTCGAACACGCCAAAGACTTCGTCGTTGAAGGTAATGATCGAAGGGCGTCGGCATTTCGATAGGCGGTAGTTGATTTCCTCCAAGACGTGTTCGGGGGACCGCAAGCGGACGAAGCGCCCATTGCCCCGGTTCATGGGGATCAACAACGAATTCACGCAGAAGGAACATAGATAAACGCAACCCCGGCCCGCCATGATCAGCATCTCGTCGTCGAACAATTCGGGGTCAACGTTGCTCAGCGCATTCTTCTCGATGAAGTGCATCTGCATTTCGCCGATGGCTGGGTACGGAATATGGTCCATCTCCTGGTACAGAATCTCTTGATCCATATCGACGACTTGGCCGTCATCATCCTTGTGCCAAAGCCCGCGAATACCCTGAAGGTCTTCGCCGTTGCGCAGGCGTTCGTGGATCCTCAGGATGACCAGATCGCCATCGCCCTTGCAGGCGTAATCGACAAACTCCAGGGCTTCGTGAGGCGCGATGGTCGGGTACTTCCCGCCCAGCATGATCTTCGCGTCTGAGACCTCGCGGATACGTGCAACCACTTGGCGGGTTGCCATCACGTAGGGGGCAAGGACGGAGAAGGTGATCAGGTGTGGGGCAACGTCTTCCACCAACTCGATCAGTAAATCCAATTCCCGTTGCTTAATAGGCAGGTGATCGTTGGTGAAATTGTTCTTGAAGAAGACGGCATGCGAGTCGATCCCATCCTTTAAGGATAGAACATGGAATATACGGATCGGAAACGACTTGTAGCAATACATGGAGATATGCAGCACGCGCGGCGCATCGTCAGGTATGGTTTCTGGAAGTGGTCGCGACGCCAACGCGGCCAGGTGGATGGACGGGTCAAAGACGTCCTCGGCGTCAAGGCCACGAACAAAAGTATGGGCGACTGGTTCCTCTGCCGCCGTCCGATAATCACTACGAGCTTTCACGAAAGGTCCGATCCATCATCCGCGATTTCGAATCTATACAACATCCCACAATATTCTCGGGGATTCACGAAGTTTCGTACTCTATGTGGGCGCGTGGCTTAGCGATACAAGACCTCTAGGGCGTCCCCATACACGTCTTTGATCTTGTGTCGGCGAGGCTTCATGGTAGGTGTCAATTGCTCGTTGTCGATGCTGAAGGGCTCCGACGCTAAAATGCAGTGCCGGACTTTTTCGATGGCCGACAATTTCGCGTTGACCCGTTCCATTATCGGTGCAAGCGCCTTCATCAGTTCGGGATTATCCTTGAGTGTGCTTAGATCGCCGGACGCATCGTTAGTGTCGGCCCATTCCTTCAGCCATCCGTCGTCCGGAACGAGCAACGCCACGAGGTGCGGTCGCTTGTCGCCATAGACTATGGCCTGAGCGATTTCCGGCTCCATGCAGATAATACCCTCGACGCGCTGCGGCGCGACGTTGTCACCGCCCGAGTTCACAATGATGTCCTTTTTGCGATCTGTGATGACCAGATGACCGTCGTCATCGATATGGCCGATATCGCGGGTGTGGATCCACCCGTCTCGAAGCGTCTCG
>CAZNWX010000313.1:0-220 GCA_964576415.1 uncultured Magnetovibrio sp.
TTCGTCATTGCCGCGCTTTTCCCAGAAGGCGAACTCGTCGGCGCCCATCAGGTACCGGGCATTGGAAAAGGTCGGAACCCAGCGATCGTTCTCCAGGCGCGTATTCCAGCCCACGTGATCCACATGCAAATGTGTACACAACACAACATCAACGGCATCGGTGGGATATCCGGCGCCGGCCATGTCATCGAGAAACCCAGTCTGCATATGATCCCAAGCC
>CAZNWX010000313.1:230-3243 GCA_964576415.1 uncultured Magnetovibrio sp.
GTATCGATGATCAGCGCATGGATGGAGCCACGCATGCGTCCATCGGCATCGGCGAAATGCGGCTGCAACCAAGGAATCTCGCGCACCGCTTCCAGCGTCGCGTCGGGCAGGAACCGGCTGAGACCGCCGGACATCTCAATCTCGATAATGCGAGTGACGGTGATCTCACCGATCTTCCATTTTTCACCAGCCATGGGACTTCCTCCTCCGTTGGACCTAGGTGATGGTCCAGATCACGCTGTCACCTGCATGCGCCGGGCGCTTCACGACCGCCAAGCGCCGCATACGATCATGAGCGCAGAGGCACCCTTCCCACAAGGCGTTCCAGACATCGAAGATCACCGGCGACAAATCCGCCATGCCACGGGTCAGGCGCCATCCCGTCTGAGTGATGGTCATGCCGCTACCGTCGTGCGAGATAACAACCTCATCATCATGAGCCTCCGCCATGGCCGTCATGAACCGGCTAAAGGCGCTCAGGCTCCGGTCCGTGGGATCGAGCCCGAGAATCTCCATAACCCCGGGATAGAACTGCCGCCCGATCAATTGCGCAGTTATGTTGCCGACGGCACAGGTGCGATCCGCGCCGATCATCAAAATTAGTTCCGTCAGGCCATTGCGGATGTACTCCATGGCGTAATTGCGCCGCGCCTTATCAAGGCGCGCCTTTGTCCAAATGTTGCTGTCCAGTGTCGGCGCACGGTCCGGATAAAATTGCGGCATGATCTCGCCGTCAACGAAGCGGGCGCGTTCGTCCGCGCTGAGTTCATGATCATACTCCATGAAGTACCCCGAGAACCCGTGTCCCGCATGGGTATCCTGGCTGGTGCAGACGAACCCCAAATTTGGATTCTCAAGGCTTACGCCGTTGTGGCCATACCAGCCGTGGACGTAGCCCTGGCCTACCGTGTCGGGAATGCCACAAATCGCCGTCCCCATGTAGATCCACCGGGGGTGCGGAAACCGGATCCAGGCCTTGGTTTCTGACTCCTCCACGTATTCGACCGCAACACCACCGATACGGTTCGCAAGGAAGTGATATCGGGCCGCCGCCACGGCATGAGGAAGTCCAGTGAGACCAAGTTTGTCAAAGCTGGAGAGGAATTTCTCATGGTGTTGGCGTCGGAACAGATTGAATGACCAATCGCCGACAACGTCGTGCCCCTCGCGCGACGACAAGCTTAAAATTAATCCGCTGAAGAAGTTGTGGTAAAGCATTCCTAAGGCTTGCCAGCCAGCCTCACGGGAACTCTCTGATGCGTGCTCCAACGTCATGCCTTGCCCCTCGTCGTCACAGTCATGGACCGCCTCGTTTACGGCGTCGGGCCGGGCGCATCAATTCAGACGCGTTTCAAACCCTTGAAAATGTTGCGCCTTCTCTCACGGCGGGATAGGCATTAGGGATGCGGGCGTGGATAGCACCACGGTTGCCCTTGACAATGACTAGCTCCATCGGCTTCAGGAACTACCAGCGTTTCATGTTGTCATCAATGGCGCTCGTTCTCGCTCAGCCTGGCAAGGGACTAAAGATAAGGATTCCAGCTTTCCAGGGAGGGAGAGTGGTGGGCGCTGTAGGATTCGAACCTACGACCGTTCGATTAAAAGTCGAATGCTCTACCAACTGAGCTAAGCGCCCCCAAAAAAAGGCTATGGTTCTAGGACAGAACCGGCGCGACCATAAGGACGCAGAACGGAGCGGTCAATGCCCTTTATTGCGCATAGATAGCGTAATCCCTGGGGTTCGGATCAACTTTTCGCCGCGTTGACTTCGGCGATTTTCGCCAACATCCGATCGCGTACCGCGGGCGAAACGAAATGTCCGATATCACCGCCCAACATGCCGATTTCCTTGACGAATTTTGATGCGATGAACTGTTGGCGTTCGGAGGCCATAAGAAAAACTGTCTCCACGTCCCGGTTCAAGCGCGAATTCATGCCGGCCATTTGGAATTCGTATTCGAAATCTGATACCGCGCGCAGGCCCCGGATGATGATGTTGGCATTCTGCTCGGTGGCGAACTCCATGAGCAGCGAGTCAAAGGGCACAGCGGTGATGCGCTCGCTGGAACCGTTGCCCATGCCGGCGATCTCTGCCTCAACCATTTCCACCCGTTCGTCCAGACTAAACAGGGGGCCCTTGCCGATGTTCACGGCAACCGCGATCACCAGTCGGTCGACCAAGCGCGCCGAGCGGGTGATGATATCCATATGGCCATTGGTGACGGGGTCGAAGGTGCCCGGGTACACGGCTATGGTCTCGTCGCTCATGCTTCTGCGTCTCCGTCGCCGTTCGTCATCACGGTTTCGGCGGCTTCGTCCGATGGTGGGCCGCTGTTTTCCATGTCGCCTTCGATAATGTCAAAACCGTCCGAGGGGTCTTCCATTTCATCTTCACCATCGTCGTCGAGGTCGCGAAAGCGGCTAACGGAAACCAGGCGCTCTTCGTCCGCCACCTTGAAGATCGTCACACCACGGCCGCTGCGCCCGATGATGCTGATCTGATCGATGGGACAGCGAATGATCTGGCCGGCATCCGAAACCATGACCAATTGGTCCGTATCTACTACCGTGAATGCGGCGACGATGGTCGACGGCAACTGCTTCTTGCCTCGGGACAACTCAATACCCGTGATGCCCTGTCCTCCCCGTCCGGCGATCCGGTACTCGTAGGCAGACGTCCGCTTGCCCATGCCGTCTTCGGTGATCGTCAAGATGAATTCTTCGACCTCGGCCATGGCCTGGAACTCTGGTTGTTCCAGGCGGGCAGCCAATTCCGCATCGCGGGTCTTGTCTTCGTCCCGGTCCGTATAATCGCCACCCTTCAGACGACGAGCGGCGCTGATCGCCTGCAGGTATAAATCGCGCTCGTCGGTTTCCACCTTTACGTGGCGGACCACAGACATGGCAATAACCTCATCATCGCCCTTGATCTTCATGCCGCGCACGCCGGTCGATGAGCGGCTGGAAAACACGCGCACGTCGGTCACCGGGAACCGAATGACCTTGCCGCCCT
>CAZNWX010000314.1:0-3215 GCA_964576415.1 uncultured Magnetovibrio sp.
CGAGGTCGAAATTCTCCAGGATGTTGAGCATTTCCAACACCATCACCCCGCCAGTGGGCGGCGGCGGCACGGCTATACGATAGCCCCGGTATTCCCCCCAAAGAGGTTCGTGGTCCTCAGGCATAGCCGCCTTTAGGTCATCATGGGAGATCAAGCCGCCGTTGGCCTGCATATCACGAACGACCTCATCGGCGATAGCGCCGGCGTAGAAATCGTCGACCCCGTTCTTGGCGACGCGTCGCAGCGTGTTCGCCATATCGGGGTTGCGCAGAATTTCCCCAGGGCGGCGCAAGGTGCCGTCCTCCTTGAAGTAGATTTTGCGGCTGCCTTCCGAGCACTTAAACTTCTCGATCTGGGGGATGCGGCCGGTGCCCTCTTTCACCTCCCAGAAATAACTCACGTGGGGGCGCACCATGAACCCGCTTTCCGCATAGTCGATCGCCGGCTCCAGAAGCGTCGCAAGGTTCATGGTTCCATAGCGTGTCAGCGCTTCATTATAGGCGCGGAGGCTCATGGGCGAGGTAATCGAACCATAGCCCATCTCATTAACCCGGCCTTTGAGGATGAAGCCGAACCCATCTTCGGCCTCGTGTTCGATGAGGTCCGCCCACATATCCGGGGTTACGGCTAACGGCGCGCGGCCGTGGAAATCGAGCAAAAGATGCTCGCCGCGCTCTGCCAAATAGAGATGCATGGATCCGAACCCAGCGATACCACACATCTGCGGATCGACGACGGTCTGCACCACCGCGCAGGCAATTGCTGCATCGACGGCGTTCCCGCCGCTCTTCAAGGCCAAGGCCCCCGCCTCGACGGCCTCCGGCTGCGGGGCCGATACCATTCCGTGGGTCATCTTGGCTTTCTCCTTCGACCAGGCGGGGTATTCAGTCGCGAAAACTAGGGTCGATGCCGTCCAGCATCCTGAGCTCGGCAGCCCAGGCGGTTTCGTTCAAACCGCGGATGTTGTCGAACTGGCGCGCGGCGTGCTCACATGTCTTCGGCGACGGTACTGTCAGCACGCCGCCACCCGCCTGTGCCATCACCTGGATCTCGCAAGCCTCATGCAGGCGCCGCATAGTGCCGAAGGCCTGAGCCATGGTGTCGCCAACGGATAGGAGGCCGTGATTACGCATGATCATGGCCTTGTGCAATCCCAAGTTTTTGGCCATCCGGTCGCGTTCCTCGAGGTTGTCGGCGATCCCCTCGTAATCGTGATAGCCAAGCCGATTATAGAACTCCATGGACTTTTGATTGAGCATTAGAAGCCCCAGTTCCTGCGCCCCCACAGCGCAGCCGGCTTTCGTATGGGTGTGCATGACGCAATGGGCGTCATCGCGACCTAGATGTATGGCGGAATGAACGATGAAACCGGCCTGCAGGATCGGATAGGGACTATCCATCACCTTGTTGCCTTCGCGGTCGATCTTCACCAAGCTGGAGGCGGTGACCTCGTTGAATTTCAACCCAAAGGGATTGATCAGGAAATGCTCCGTATCGGGAACGCGGGCCGTGTTGTGGGTGAACACCCAGTCATCCCAACCGTAATGCGCCAACAGACGGTAGCAAGCGGCCAAATCTTCCCGCTGCTGCCACTCCGTGTCGCTGACCATGTCTCGGACTCTGATTTTTGTTGCCGCCTCGACCATGTCACTTTCCCTTCGTTGATGCGCGGCGATTTTGCCTAATGGCGCGATGGCGCGCAAGGCACGGGCATTCCATTTCCGATGAATTTCGATGATGGTTAAACCGCCATCGATGGATCGCCTCTACCGCAACGCCGTGGCCTCACACAAAGCCGGCGATCTGAACGCGGCTGCCCAGGGCTATGGCGCCGCCTTGGAGCTGGACCCCAACCATTTGCCCGCACTCAACAACCTAGCCGCGACGACCTGAGCCGGCACGCCGGCGACGGTCAGATCGTCGACGTCATGTCGGACGTGACTGATTTTCGTGACACGGCCGAACGATTGAGCAACCTCGACGCACTTGTCAGCGTCGATACGGCCGTCGCCCATCTGGCCGGCGCTATGGATCTGCCCACGTTTGTCCTGCTCCCGCACACGCCAGACTGGCGGTGGATGCTGTCGCGCTCGGATACACCCTGGCACCAGTCTATGCGGCTATTCCGGCAAACCACCCCGGGAAATTGGCGCGGGCCCATCCGGGCCCTGCGCGAGGTCTTGTCGGCCCACAGCGAGCCTTAGGGAGACGGCGACGGGTTCAGCAAATTGGTCATACACTGGCGGATGACCGCAAATCGCCAATCTGCGTCTTTTCGTCGTTCCATTCGATGTCGCCGATCGACGGGAAGATGAAAGGGCGGCGAACGCCGCCGGGGCGTTCCAGATCTCCGTTCTTCATCGTATGGCCTTCTAGCCAGAAAATCGCCGTCGCGGCTAGCCAAGTGCTTGAACATGTCGCCAACTCCTATTTTCGGATCAACAAAAGCCGTGATTGCAGAATATTGACCAACAAGGCGTTTCGTCAGTGACAAGCGTCACACTATAATGGTCCCGACGCCCTACAATGATCAGGCAGGAATCGGATGCGCCATATGTCACAATTCTCCGCTCCCGGGATCGATCTTAAGTTGCTGCCGGATCCGGCCGCCTATGATTTTGATCTGAAAAACGCCCTGAACGGCGTCGTCGCGCTGCAATCGCAGGTGCCGGACAGTGCCTACACTGCGGGTGTCCTTGGTACGGAACGAACCGGCCATGGCGTAGTGATCAATGAAGATGGACTGATCCTGACTATCGGCTACCTGGTCGTCGAGTCGGAAACCATCTGGTTGGTTGACCATACGGGCGTGGCCGTTCCGGGCCATGTGGCCGGATATGACCACGAAACGGGTTTCGGCCTCGTGCAGGCCCTTGGCCGGCTGAACGCCCCTGCCCTACCTATCGGTTCCGCATCCCGGGTCACTGTCGGCGATCCCGTCGTTTTTGCCGGTCACGGCGGTCGGGCCAGCGCCATTGCTACCCACATCGAGGAAAAGCGCGAATTCGCGGGTTACTGGGAATACTTATTGGATGAGGCCCTGTTCACATCGCCGGCGCATCCGTTCTGGGGCGGCGGCGCGTTGATCGGCCCAGATGGCAGCTTGTGCGGTATCGGATCCCTGTACGTACAGGAGAACCGGGCCAGCGGCCAAACTTATGACGGCAACATGATCGTGCCGATTGATCTGCTGGGCCCCATCCTCAATGACCTTC
>CAZNWX010000315.1:0-3213 GCA_964576415.1 uncultured Magnetovibrio sp.
GCAACATGGGCAATTTAAAGCGGTTGTCGTGTTACCTGTCGCACGCTGGCCGCGGCGAACTGATCGATCTGAAGCCGCGGATCGAGGTGCGAACGGCTAAGAAGTTCGTTCCGGGCCGCACCCGGCTGAACTGTACCCTGCCCGTCACCATCGACCGCTGGCGTTGGTACGGCCGCCAGTTTTTTATTCCTTAAATCATGATTTGAAACTTAGGCCACGACCGGTCAAATAACGGGTCGTTCCGCCGTTTCCAGTTGGCTTAACTTGGCCGCGTCTAGCCGGTCCAGATTGTTGTCGCTCATGATTGCGCGCAGGCCCTTGACGTAATCCACGCCGCGCTCCGAGTAGCTGGTCAGGGTTTCGATCAGCCGGCGGCCGCGGACCGCCGTACCGTCACGCCGCATCTGCTGACGAACTGTCCGGAGCTTACGATAGGCCCGATGAGTATTGAGATTCCGGGCATAAGAACGGACCGAGTCGAGCAGGTTACGAAAAGCGCGTACCTTGTGGGTCCGGCCGGCCTGACGCTTCAGCGGCACCAGGCCTTCGGCGTCCGAGAAAGTCCATTGCCCAAAAATGGCGTTGCCTTCGCGGGAGAATCGAGACGTCCCCCACCCACTCTCTTCCGCTGCCTGGGCGAGTGCCATGGACGTCGGCATGATGTCGACCCGCTTCAAAAGCTCCTTCACGTCACCACGCTTCACCTTATAGCGTTCCGCCAGGACAATCAGCCATAAACGGTCCACAGCGGGCAGATATTCTCCGTTTATCGCGCGGGCATGCAGATCCCTCAACCGCCGCCGATCGGCCCAAATCTCATCGTTCACTTGCAAAATCAGCGGCAACACGGTCTTAAAAAAGATTGCCTTGCGCTCCTTTATCTGACTGATTGCCGACATGTCGGGCGGCAAACGAGCCAGAAACAGTCGTGGCACGGCAATGCCGCCCGCCTTGATCACGTCCAGGTCGTAGCCAATCCGCTTGAACGTCTTAGATAGGGCCGCCGCGGTGTGCAGGGTTATCGCCTTGTAGCCCGGATCCAGTGCTCGAATCTCCAGTCTGTCGGACAGCGATTCCGCCGCAGTCCCCACGGCCTTGATCCGGATGATCCCATCTGGCAAAGCGGTCCGTGCCACATTGGCCACATCCGCCGTCTTGGCGAGCATCGGTGCATTCAACTGCGCATCAGGGAGGGTGATTTCGGAACTGGGCGGGCTAATCACCGCCACAGCCAGCAGACCCACAACCAAACCGCCTGCCCCAATCAGAATTCCGCGCTCAAATCTACCCGTCATGATACCTTCCGTCATTTTATCTCAAGAGCATTCGTCGTCAACGGTTCACCCGTTACCCGAAACGTTTTTCTTCCTGGGAATTGGTCCGTCCGCTTTCTTTTTATGAGGCGAATCGGAATCTTTGGACATGCTAGGGCGTTGCGTCTGAACAAAACGTTAACAGTGGGCAAAAATTGCAAGCCCGGCATCGGTTACAGGGGTTTGGTCATTGCCGTCGCCTAGGTTATTCGACGGCCCGCACCTCCTGCACCTCCGGCACGTAATAACGTAGCATGTTTTCAATGCCGTGCTTGAGGGTGGCCGTGGAACTCGGGCATCCCGCGCACGCGCCCTGCATATGCAGATAGACAATGCCATCTTCAAAACCCTTGTAGATGATATCGCCGCCGTCCTGCGCGACGGCGGGACGCACGCGTGTGTCGATGAGCTCGCGGATCTGGACCACGACCTCGTCATCATCACCGTCGGCGACGGTCGTGTCGGCGGCATCCGCCTCGATGACCGGGCGGCCGGATTGAAAGTGCTCCATGATGGCGCCCAGAATCAGCGGCTTCATCACGTCCCATTCTTTATCGCCAGATTTAGTAACGGTGATAAAGTCCGCACCCAGGAACACGCCGATCACACCTTCGGTAGCAAACAGGGACTGAGCAAGGGGTGAGCGGTTCGCCTCATCTGGCGCGGCAAAGTTGGCCGTACCCGTCTCCATGACTGGGTTTCCGGGCAGAAACTTCAATGTGGCGGGGTTGGGCGTACTTTCCGTTTGAATAAACATGGGCGATCCCCCGGATCGTTATCTGTGCCTTTATAATTACGCTCTAGACTTAGGAACGAGCGGCCTCGGCGTCAAGGCCGTTGCGGGCGAAATCGAAGGCCTTCAGTATACCGCATACGCGGCACCATCCTATCAGAAAATTGGTGATGGGTCGCGGAGGCCGTAAACACAGTTCTAACGGGTCTACGGCTTAGTCACCGCGGTATCCTTGTCGAAGCACGGGCGTTCCGCCCTCTCGCAATAGCCAGACAAGGATAGATGAAAAGCCACTATCTCCTGAAACACTCGCGGCCCTAGCCGGTGTATCCGGCGGCACATTCTGGTAGGCGCATACTGAAGGAGACCGTGGCTCGCCAACGCCGCAGTTTCGATTTGGGCTCAGGCTAAGGAAGAATTCTCCCCGAGGGATGATACGGACTTACGCGGCGACGTTAAGTCGCCACGGTCCCGTTTCATGGACTCAGGAAGCCTACCAGATCCTGGACTTCCTTTAGGATCGACGTCGCCAGGTCATTGGCCTTCTCGGCACCAGCGTGCAGCACGGTATCCACATGCGCCGCGTCGTCCATGAGGCGGCACATCTCGTCCTGGACGGGGCTCAGTTTGGCGACGGCCAGATCGGCTAGCGCCGGCTTGAAGGCGCCGAAGCCCTGGCCGCCAAACTCACCCAACACCGCCTCCACGTCCGTGTCGGCCAGTGCCGCATAAATGCCAACCAGGTTGGCGGCCTCCGGCCGACCATCAAGGCCCTGAGCTTCAGATGGCAACGGTTCCGGATCGGTCTTCGCCTTCTTGATCTTGCGAGCAATACCATCGATATCATCGGTCATGTTGATCCGCGAATTGTCCGACGAATCGGACTTGGACATCTTCGACGAGCCGTCCTTCAGGGACATGACCCGGGTCGCCGTGCCGAAAATCAACGGCTCGACCTGGGGGAAGAACTCTTGGCCATAATCGTGGTTGAACTTCTGGGCGATGTCGCGGACCAGTTCCAGGTGCTGCTTCTGGTCCTCACCAACGGGCACGTGGGTGCCCTTATAGACCAGGATGTCGGCGGCCATGAGGTTCGGATAAGCGTACAGCCCCACCGAGGCGCGTTCCTTGTCCTTGCCGGCTTTTTCCTTGAACTGGGTCATTCTG
>CAZNWX010000316.1:0-3212 GCA_964576415.1 uncultured Magnetovibrio sp.
AAGACGAGAAGAAGGGGGCAGAACGCACAGCTGTCTGGCAGGCCCTTGTACCAGTTCTCAGCCCAGTCCGCACCCACGCTGTCAACCACCATCTGCTGCAGCCTCCCAACCACCGGCGGCAGCAGCTCAGCCGCCTGATCGATGGCGTCCATGTCACCGGCCTAGAACGCCAATCCGACCTTGCCGAGCTAGCGCGGCGGAATGGGGTCTTGAGCGGCTTGGCGGCGCGCGTTGATGTGGTTTCCGGCGACCTGCTCGATCCCCCAGACGGCGTTGGCGAGGCGGCGTTCGATCATGTGTTCGCCAATCCACCTTACATGAAGTCGGGCACGGGTAAGATGCCGGCCAACCGGGCGAAGGCGTTAGCCACCATTGAGGGTGACGCCGGTCTTGGTAATTGGCTAGAATTCTGCCTGGCGCGGACAAGACCGTCTGGGACGGTGACCATCGTGCACCGCCATGATCGTCTCGGCGAAATCCTCGATTACTTGGGCGATGGCCACGGGCGGGTCGCCGTCATGCCGCTGATCCCGAAGCAAGGGGCGGCGCCAAAACGCATCCTTGTGCAAGTGACAAAAGGCCAGGACGGACCCATATCTGAAAACAACGGCCTGATCCTACACGAGGACGGTCGCAATTATACCAATGTGGCGGAAGCGATCCTGCGCCACGCCCAGCCGCTGCATATGTAGGAGCCAGGATGTGTTGACGGATAAATTGCCCTCTCTTGGCCGCCGGAGATCCTGTGTAGCCGTGTTGTGCCTCAACGGCGTAATTGGGCGGGTTGGCGGCGGCAGACGAGGCCTTAACCTTCAGGGGCTGGAACGCCGCCTTGACGCCGCCTTCAAGGGCCGCCAACTGATGGCCGTCGCGGTCAGCATCA
The DNA here is from genome assembly GCA_964576415.1 of uncultured Magnetovibrio sp. Classification (GTDB taxonomy): domain Bacteria; phylum Pseudomonadota; class Alphaproteobacteria; order Rhodospirillales; family Casp-alpha2; genus UBA3470. The sequence continues at coordinate 884 of CAZNWX010000316.1, forward strand.
ATTCACCCGGCGGATCGCCCGTGCAATCTGAGCTCATCGCGAGGCGGATACGCGACTTGGCCGCCGAGAGGGACGTGCCGGTCTACACCTTCATAGAAGACGTGGGCGCATCGGGAGGCTATTGGCTGGCCTGCGCCGGCGACGAAATTTATGCTGGGAACAGCTCCATCGTTGGGTCCATCGGCGTGGTCTCAGGGGGCTTCGGGTTAATGGAGATGATCAAGAAGCTTGGCATCGAACGCCGCCTCTACACGTCCGGCGACAAGAAAGCCATGAACGACCCCTTCGGCCCCGAAAAAGCCGCCGAAGTGAAGCACCTCAAAGCATTGCAGGGGGATATCCACAAGGATTTCATCGGACTGGTCAAGGCGCGCCGCGGTGAGAAGTTGAACGGTACCGACCGCACCCTGTTTAGCGGCGCATACTGGACAGGCGCCCGCGCCCTGGAGTTGGGACTGATCGACGGCATTGGCGATCTGCGGAGTGTCATGCGTGCAAAACTGGGCGACAATGTGAAATTTAAGGTCTTCGACGAACGCCGATCGTGGCTGCAGCGGCGGTTTTCCATGGGCGCCCTGGCCGGCAACGGCAATGGCGTCGGCTTCGGTTTCGCCGATGATCTGGTCGCCGCTATGGAGGAACGATTGTTGTGGAACCGATTCGGGTTGTAGGCGCTCCGCACGCCATCGCTTGACCCCAGTTCCCCGGGCGCACTAAAAGATCAGCCATGTTCGGTTTTTCCATCATGAAGATCCTTTTCACTATCGCCGTCGTTGTGGTGGTGTGGCAGGGATTCAAATGGCTGAAGCGTCGCGAGGCTGTGGCCGAAATCCGTGCTAAGGGATCATTGAACCGCGAATCGCCGTCAGCGCGCGACGACGTCGAGGAGATGGCCCCCTGTCCGGACTGCGGCGCTTACATCGCCAAGGGCTCCGATCACCGCTGCACCTAGTTATACCGCCAATTATCAATTGATTCTTCGACGGTCGGTGCTAGGTTCGCTGCCGGTTTGAACCACCCTTTTTCTTTGTGCTTACGGGGCGACGCACCGTCATGTCATCGGGCTCTTCCAAGCCAGCCAATAAAACCACCTGTTTCCAGGGGCTGATCCATCGCCTCCAGGGGTTCTGGGCCGACCAGGGCTGCGTAATCCTGCAGCCCTACGACATGGAAGTGGGCGCGGGCACCTTCCATCCGGCGACTACACTGCGCTCACTCGGGAAATCAGACGATGTGTGGAATTGCGCCTACGTGCAGCCGTCCCGGCGTCCCACCGATGGTCGCTATGGCGAGAACCCTAACCGCCTGCAGCACTATTACCAATATCAGGTCCTCATGAAGCCGAGCCCGGCGAACATCCAGGACCTCTACCTGGATAGCCTCGGTATACTGGGTATTGACGGGGCGCAGCATGACATCCGCTTCGTCGAGGACGACTGGGAAAGCCCGACGCTGGGCGCCTGGGGTCTGGGCTGGGAAGTCTGGTGCGATGGTATGGAGGTCACTCAATTTACCTATTTCCAGCAAGTTGGCGGTTACGACTGCAACCCGGTACCCGTGGAATTGACCTACGGGCTCGAGCGCCTGGCCATGTACGTCCAAGGCGTGGAAAACGTCTACGACCTTGATTGGGACGGAGTACCCAAGGACCAGGGCGGCAAGACCTACCGCGATGTGTTCCATCAGGCCGAGGTGGAGTACTCCACCCACAATTTCGAATACGCCGACACGGAGATGCTGACCCGCCATTTCGCCGATGCGGAGGCCGAATGTCACGCCCTGTTGGCCAAAGGCCTGGCGTTGCCGGCTTATGACTACTGTCTGAAGGCGTCTCACCTGTTCAACCTGTTGGATGCCCGGGGCGTGATATCCGTCACCGAACGAGCCGCCTACATCGGCCGCGTCCGCGCGCTCGCCAAAGGGGCGGCCGTGGCCTGGTTGAAGAGCCAAGGGGTAGAGGTGTGAGGATGTGGCTTGTTCGGTTTTCCCCTCATCTTATCCATTCCCTCATGAGAGAGGGAGCACGTACCCTTTCCCACGGGAGAGCGGGGGGGCCGCGAGCGTCGCTTGTAGGAGGAGTGAGGAGATAAGTCATGCCTGAACTCCTCCTCGAAATCCTGTCGGAAGAAATCCCCGCCCGCATGCAGGCGAAGGCGGCTGACGATCTGAAACGTTTGGTGACGGATGCGCTAAAAGAGGCGGGATTGGAATTCTCGCACGCCGACGCATTCGCAACGCCGCGCCGCCTGGCTCTGGTGGTCGAGGGTCTGGCGGCGCCGACCCCCCACATGAAGAGGGCACCCCACGGGCCGAAAACCGCCGCACCGGC
>CAZNWX010000317.1:0-3210 GCA_964576415.1 uncultured Magnetovibrio sp.
TTGTGGATCACCAATCAATGCGATCCCTATACGGACCCGGTCCCCAACATTCCACCCGACACTCTATTGGAATTCTCCGACAAGTACGTCCGTCTGTTTGAGCAGGTCACGGGCCGAACTTTCGTTCATGCACCCATGGACCGACCAGTCATAGAGCGTATTAGAGAAAACCTCGCGAAGGCCCTGCCGGAATTCTTTTGAGAACCCATGCCGCGCGGGCGTGGACTCGGATGTTTCTCGTGCGTGTAATGTGTCTTTCTCCCGTTCTTCAAATACCGACGAGGTCACAACTAGTTTCGGGACTTACCAAAAGGTTTCAGTTTGACCGCACATGTGGTTGGGTATTTACGGAACAGGCACAAGAAAATGAGGCCGTTATGTCCACGTCAACGCGACAAATTACCCTACGCCGTCGTCCGATGGGTTGGGTAACACTGAAAGACTTTGAAATTAGGGAGACCATTCTAAAGGCCCCAAATTCGGATCATGTTCTGATCCGCGCCATATACATGTCGCTCGACCCCTACATGCGCGGACGCATGGATGCAACCAAGACCTATGCCCAGAATTTTCAGATCGGCGAACCCTTAAAAGCCCGCGTCATTGGTGAAGTCGTCCATTCCGAACACGCCAATTTCAACGCCGGCGACCTGGTCCACGGCATGGTTGACTGGGCCGACATGAGCGTGGTCCAAGGTGCCGATCTCCGCCATGTCGATCCCGACCTTGCCCCGCTGTCCTACTATCTGGGCGCCCTCGGCATGCCAGGAATGACCGCTTGGATTGGCATGGAAATGGGTGCGCCGGAGCCCGGTGAAACCGTGTTTGTATCCGCCGCGTCTGGCGGGGTTGGACAGATCGCGGGTCAAATCGCCAAGCTGCGGGGTTGCCGCGCCGTTGGCTGCGCCGGCAGCGATGACAAGGCGGCCTTTCTATTGGATGAATTGGGTTTCGACGCGGCCTTCAACTACAAAGCGTCCACTCCCGTCCTTGAGGCCCTACATACCGCCGCACCAGATGGGATCGACATGTATTTTGACAACGTTGGCGGTACGACTCTGGAAGCGGCGCTGGATCACGCCAACAATTTCGCCCGGTTCATTCAATGTGGAATGATTTCGCAATACAATCTGTCGCGGGAGGAGACGATGGGGATTCGAAATCTTACCCACATCAACCGCAAACGCATTCGTATGGAAGGATTCATTGTTGGCGACCATTGGGATCGATTGGAAGAATTCATGTCGGAAATGGGAGCGTGGTTGTCGTCCGGTCAAATCCGCTATCGGATCGATATCACCGATGGACTGGAGAACGCACCCAAAGCCTTCATTTCCATGCTCAAGGGGGGCAACTTCGGTAAACAAGTCGTGCAGATCGGGCCGGCACCTTGATCAAGCCAATCTTAAGTTCAATATTTGCGATCTAAAGCAGCGCTGCCCCCACCTTAGCGACCCTCTAGAAGTCGTTGGCGACGGTTTTGAAACTCTTGCCACTATGCTTGCCGATGAGCGTGATCGTGGTGTCAGTCACTGCAGAGATCAGCCCTCCAAGCAGCGCATCTGTGATCGCCATTGCGACCCTTTGGTTCTTGAAGGTATCGATGAAACGTGTCATTGGGACTGCAGCTGTAACGCGTTTCCCGCCATCCGGCGAGGGGCCAAGACAAGACGTTCTTACCAAGACACTATCCGGCGCCAAAACCGTGAGCATATTACTTATCAAGGTCGTCGCCGCGACGGCTATTGTTCTTGGATTTTCGATCCTGGCAGAGCGCTTGGGGCCGCGCTTGGCGGGCATTCTGATGGGCGCCCCCTTGGGCGCACTGATCAGTTACTATTTCATCGGCCAGGAGGCCGGCCCCGAATTCGTTGCCGCCGGCACACCCTACGCCGCCGCCGGCATGACCGGCACCTTGATGTTCACCTACGCCTATTACCGAACGTCGGTCTGGTGCACGAAGTGGCCGCCACTCTGGAACGCGGTCGCTGCCACCACGGTCGGTGTCGGAACCTATTTGGCGTTCAGCGCGACCATCCAGGATATTCCCTTCACCATTCCGACAGCCCTGGCGGTGATCGTCCCCGCCATTTTTATCGGCTCCTTCTTGTTCCGGAAACTGAGCGACGTGAAGGTGCGCAACCCGGCGCGTCTGAGCTTCAAGCTGCTGGTGATCCGGGCCAGTGGCGCAGCGTTTCTGGTCAGCATCGTTTCCAGCCTAGCAGTGGTCCTTGGGCCGACCTTGGGCGGGTTGCTGATAGCCTTTCCCATGACGTTGCTGCCAACCATGTTGATCGTTCATCTCACGTATTCGGCGGCACACGTGCACGCCATGCTGAGTGCTTTTCCGGTGGGGCTAGGCTCTGTCATCGTCTATATCGTTGCCGTGAGCGAGACCTTCCCCCGCTATGGCGTCACCTGGGGTAGCCTCAGCGCCTTAGCTGCAGCCTGGGCCTATCTGATGGTCCTGCCTCTGGGTTTCAAGATGGTCCGCCGGCTTAAGGGCTGATCAGTTGCGGACGCGGACCTTGAATTGGCGAGCCACTTCATAGGAGGTGCGTTTCTCGTGCCAGAAATCGGTTTGTTGGCGCACCCCCGCAACGTCCAAGGCATTCCAGACGCTCAAGCGTGCGGGCACGCTAACCAGCGTGTCCCCATGCGGTCCTCATCCAAAATCTGTTTGCCATCCAAAGCTGCCTGAAGCTCTTCGTCCCGCTTGAAGGTCACAGGCTACGGCAAGCTGTAGACATGATATTTGGCCAATCCCTTCCGAACTGATAACAGTTCTGCTGGCCATCAGTCGCGGCAGAGCGCAGTAAAGTCGGAAAACGTTTAGCGGCCGTCTGGGTTGTTGACCAACTGTCTACCGATTCGTGCGATTATGCCGCCTTGCTCCGAAACTAAGGTCGCTTCGACGATACTTTAGGCGCCGGTCTGGGGATGGCGCCTAAACAATTTCACGGTCGTGCCCAAAAGGGCCCCTAGCTGACTGCAGGGGTTCAGGTTCAACGGATGCAGGGTTTGAGAAAGCACCCAGGAGCCCGGCCCAAAGTCAGCTTGGTCGCTATCCGCAATCATCTGTAGGCTGACATCGATCACGTCCAACTTATTGACTTCGATTTAAAATTATACCTGTCGACGGCCTTTCACTAAGGCCAGGCTATTCCCGTATGCGGTCATGTCGGAGCGCGTTCAGTCGGCGGTCATGGC
>CAZNWX010000318.1:0-3199 GCA_964576415.1 uncultured Magnetovibrio sp.
GTTTCAAAGCCCGCGTCCTCCAAGGCATCGCGGATGCGGTCGCGCTTCGCCTCCTGCGTGGCGCAGAGACCGGCGAAATAGCTGTCTTCCTGTTCCAGGCCCATGGCCACCGCGCGTTGCAGGTTTGTGGGTGTGGTGAAGGTGACGAACTGGTGCGCCTTGGCGATGGCGCCTAAGAGGTTCGCCGGGGCGGTCATGTAGCCAACCTTCCAGGCTGTCATGGAGAAAGTCTTCCCCGCCGAGCCGATGCGCACGCAGCGATCGCGCATGCCAGGCAGCGTCATCAGGGGAATGTGTTGCGCTCCATCAAAGGCGATGTGTTCATAGACCTCGTCGCAAACTGCATAGGCGTCGTGCTTGATCACCAAGTCAGCAATGAACTGAAGTTCGTCTCGGTCGTAGACCTTAGTCGCTGGGTTTTGGGGCGAATTCAGCAAGATCATCTTAGTTTTGCTGGAAAATGCGTTGGCCAGGGCGTCACGCGGTAGTTCCCAGTTCGGTGGCTCTACGAGGACCAGTTTAGGGATCCCGCCGGCCCGACGCACCATGGGGAGGTAGCTGTCGTAAAGGGGCTCGATGAGCACCACCTCGTCGCCGGGCTCGATCAACGCCAAGATGCAATCGGTGAGGCTTTCCGTGGCACCGCAGGTGACCATGGTCTCCGTCTGCCAATCGACGTCCAGGTCATAAAAGCGCTTGTTGTGCTCCGCCACCGCCTGGCGCAATTCCGGGATGCCCAGCATGGGGGGATATTGGTTCGGCCCGTTGATGACAGCCTCGGCGGCCATGAGGCGCAGGTTCTCTGGCCCGTTGTCGTCGGGGAACCCCTGGCCAAGGTTGATGGCGCCCATCTCCATGGCGAGGCGCGACATGGTCTCAAACACGGTGACGCCGTAACTGGACAGGACGGAATTGGCGGGTTTCATAGCTCAGGGTTCCCCTCACGCTTCTCCAGGGGCGACCCCGTTGCTCAAACGTGGCCGCTACCATAGAGTGCCCACCCCCGAACGAAAAGACGGAGAGAGATCGATGGTTGAAATGGTCGCCGCCATGGGTCGGTTGGGCACCGAGTCGGCATTCGAGGTTCTGGCCCGGGCCAACAAGTTGTCTGCTGAAGGCAAGGACATTATCAATCTCGGCATCGGCCAACCTGACTTTAAGACGCCGGACCACATCGTCGAGGCCGCCGCCAAGGCTCTTCGCGACGGTCATCATGGCTACACGCCGGCGAACGGCATCGTCGAGTGCCGCGAGGCCGTGGCCGCCGACATTATGGCGCGGCGCGGCGTCACAATCGACCCAGACCAGGTCATGATCGTACCCGGCGGCAAGGTAACGATGTTCTTCGCCATTCTCATGTTCGGGGAGCCCGGGACCGAGATCATCTACCCCAACCCGGGCTTCCCCATCTATGAAAGCGTCATCAACTTCACTGGCTCCAAGCCCGTGCCCACGGCGCTGCATGAAGCGAACAATTTCTCCTTCTCCGCGGACGAGGTGCTCGACTTGATCACGCCGGCCACGCGCCTTCTGATCATCAACAGGCGGTTATGTGCCCCGCGAAGAATTGGACAAACTAGCGGCGGGCCTGGAGCAGCACCCGCACGTGGCGATCATGTCGGATGAAATCTACGACCGTATGCTCTACGACGGCCGCGAGCACGTGAGCATGCTGGAATACAAGAGCCTGAGCGACCGGCTGATCTTGCTCAACGGCTGGTCGAAGACCTACGCCATGACTGGCTGGCGCATGGGCTACGGGGTGTGGCCGAAGGGCCTGATCGAACCGGCGACGCGGCTTTCCATCAATTGTCACTCCTGCGTCAACGCGGCGGCCCAGTTTGCCGGCATCGCCGCGCTCACCGGTCCGCAGGATGCCGTGGATGAAATGGTCGCCGCCTTTGACGAGCGCCGGCGCGTGATCATGCGCGAACTGAACCAGATCGCTGGCTTTTCCTGTGTCGAGCCCGCGGGCGCCTTCTACGCCTTTCCCAACATCTCGGAAACCGGTATCTCGGCCCGCGAGCTACAGGATCGACTTCTCAACGAGGCCGGAGTGGCGCTGATTGCCGGCACCAGCTTCGGCGCCCAGGGCGAGGGCTATGTGCGGTTCTCCTACGCCAATTCGACGGAGAATATCTTGACAGCAATCGAGCGGATCAAGGCGTCCCTATAGGCCTAGAGCCAAAAGGCCGAAGGGCGTGCTGGCTGCCAAGTCCCGACCGGCAGCCTGTTAGGCTTTGACATTTTGGTCGCAGGAAATTCTTGGGTCGTCAGCACTGTTAGCCTGCCTCTAACTTCAAGCTACCTGACGTTCCCAGGTTTCACCAATGGCCTCGTTGACACGCGGCATGACGTCTTCGGCCATTAATTGCAGGGACCGCTTGGTCAAATCCTCATCGACCCAGTCCATGCCGGCAATGATTAATTCGCCAAACGGCCCCGTAGTCTCCCGGAAGGCTAAAAGCTGGTCGACGACGCTCTCCACGTCACCGCAGATCACGAGGTCGTCAACGATCCGATCGATGGTCACGGCGTCGTCCGGCTCGTCCCGATCGCGCTTGAAGACGTCCTGGCGGCCGAACTTTGAAAGCTTGTAGAGGAGCTGGCCGTAATAGAAGCGGTAGGGACTGCGCTCATTCGTTTTGCCGTAGGCCTTAGCGGTGGCATGGTCGTCGTTGACGAAGACGGTCCTTGCCACCCGCCAGTCGGCGGGATCGGCGGGCCGACTGGCAAATTCGCAGCCCTGGGCATAGTTGCCCCAATGGCTGGCTACCCACTTGTCGATGAGGAAGTTGGCAGAGATCGGGTGGAAGCCTTTCTTGCCCATCTCGATGACGCCTTTGGAAAACGGCGCCACCACGGTGCCGACGATTTCTGGATGCGGTTTCTGATAGGGCTTCGGCATGATGCCCGTGCCGTGGGACGGATCGAAGGACTTCTCCGTGGTCACGGCCCATCGGTTGTCGGGAAAATTGATCTTGTAGGGCGCATCGCGTTTCCAAATGGCCATGATGACGTCGATGGCTTCGGCGAACATCTTGTTGATGTCCTCGTCCAGAATGCCGAGGACCTCGCGGTCCGACATGAGCGTGCCGGGGCTAATGCCCAGGATGAAGCGACCTTCCGAAAGATGATCGAACATGGCCGCATGGGCAGCGATGTGGACCGGGTGAGTATGGGTCAGGTTGGAGGTCCC
>CAZNWX010000319.1:0-3180 GCA_964576415.1 uncultured Magnetovibrio sp.
TAAACCAGCCCATCGCGCAAACCTCCTAAGTCTTTTTCACATTTTAGCCGATTACATATGCCTCCGGAAATCATTGACAGCAAGGAGGCACATCCAAGGATCATCTGAAACCATTAACAGAGCCAGAGCTTCGTGAAGGTCGAACAGGTCGCGGTTCCGAGTGGGTCAGCCGCTTTTTAATGGTCACGGCAGCACAAGATCGAACCACTGATTTTCAGTAAACTGATTGAAAATTGGACATGAAGACGAATGGTATCATCGGTTAGGATCAGTTTTAAAAGCGAGCAACCCAGCCGAAAGCGTTCAGCACTTGTGGGCGGAGCGGACATCGACCAAACCGCAACTTTCTAACGCGGTGCGCATGCCGTTCTTAGCCAATTCGCGCGCGCCAGTGGCGCGCTGCTATCCAATCCATGAGTCCTGATTTGCCAAGCTTCTGGCCCGACGAAGCCATAACCGAACGCCAAACGAGCGCCAGCATGCACGACAGTATTGGCGGACCATCCCAGTGAGTATGGGCTGCGATGGCAGGTAGGGTGGGCATGCCCGTGCCCAGCATGACGACGGCCTCAGCGCCACAGTCCTTGACACTGGCAAGCCCGACGCCAGCGGCATCGGCGGCCAAGGCATAGATAGGATGAAAACTTTCGCTGTCTTCAAAGGCACTAACGACGCGAACGACCTCTAGATCGCGGGATTGCCAATACCGGACACTCTCGTCAGTCAGGGCGGGTGGATATGGCGAAATGAGGGCGATACGTCTTGCGTTCAGAACCTCCAGCGCGTCACAGACTGCGAGCGCGGCAGTGATCAGGGGCATTCCCCGCAATATCATCACACGCTCAACCAGTTCGTCTTCTGCTGATTTGCCGATCAGGTACGATGCGCCTGTGGTTGCCAATGCGACAGCGTGGAGCGGCGCATTCGCGAACTGTGCGATATGATCTTCGATGCTATCAGCATAATCAACCAAACGTGCTTCAATTGTATCCTTCAGGCTGGTCATCCGCGCGTTTATGAAAGCATGGCCTTGGGGGCAAAGGATCGAGTATTCCGGCTCCACAGTTGTGTTTGCCTGCGGCGTCAATACCCCGATTAGACCTTTCCGCGCGTAGGCGACTGTTTGGTGATCGCTCATGTGTGGCTCCAAGCCGGGCCTGGCCCAAACTGGTTACGGGCCAGCGTCATACGGCATTCGAAGAAGTCGGAACTATAGAGGCTGACCTGATGAAGGAGAAGAGGCTGACCAATGGCCGGCCGCACAAGGCGTCGACATCGACGAGTTATGCAAGTTCTTCAGGGTACATAAAGGATCGTAAACGAAAACGGGTCGCTGTTAGCACTTCGCTGCCGGGTGATCTTCAAGAACACGTCATAAGTCCCACATCCAATGCCATTTATATGAAATTAGTGGGAATATAGAGGGTTTAAATTCAACAACTTAGAACAACTCTAACCTAAGTTATTGATTTTGATGGTGGAGCCGAGGGGAATCGAACCCCTGACCTCGTCATTGCGAACGACGCGCTCTCCCAACTGAGCTACGGCCCCGTCCATCAACGTCGCCCTCGGGGCGCCCCCGAAATCGGGCGGGATAATGGTTCCGCCCGCGCCAACTGTCAAGGACGACGCGCACTTCCCGGCGACGCTTGCGCGCGGTCCATGGCGCGATTAGTTTAGGGGCCTTGCTAAACTGATTGGTAGCGCTGCTATGGAAGTCATTCTCGGCCCTTTTCTACGAGTGGTCCTGATCGCCATCGATCTTTATATGTGGGTCGTGGTGATCGGTGTGGTGCTGAGCTGGCTGGTCGCCTTTAACGTTATCAATACCTCGAATAAGTTCGTCTACATGATTGGCGATTTCTGCCACCGGGCCACTGAACCAATCCTCGGGCCGATCCGTCGCCGCCTGCCCAACCTGGGTGGATTGGACATTTCTCCGCTTGTTGTCATCCTAGGCCTAGTCTGGATTGAGATCACGATCAACGACCTGATAAACAAGCTCTACCGTGGTCTTGGCTAAGGCGCCGCGTCCTTCTTCACCTGTAGGCTGTGGCATCCACATCCGCTTAAAGCCCAAGGGTCCGCAACGCGGACCTGACAGCCACCGTAATGCCACTTCCCGAAAAGGACGAGGGCAACACCTATTAGGAGACGTAGCCTATGATGAGGCCGCCAACGTCGCCGGTGGGCTCAATCCCACGGTAGGCTCTGCCGCAGATAACGCTCGTTCTTTATTCATCTAGCCAAATGCGTCCATAATGTGCTCGAAAGGATGGCCGTGATGACCAATGCCGATGTGCCGAATAACCTGCTGCCCGTGACCTGCCTCGTGTGCGGTGAAAGCCAGAACACCATGGTCGGTGGGTTCGATGCCAACGGCTTGCCCGCCGGCACAGTCAATTGCATGGTCTGTCGCCATGAATTTCAGCGCGATGCCTATATTCGCGCCCTGGAACTTCGCCGGCAGGAATTCGCAGGCCTCACCGGACCCGGCGCGGTTTGACATGCTGTGGACCGGCGCGCGCGCCGATTGTGTTTCCGAAGCCGACCGCAAGGCCTCCCCATGACGGCGCCGTTCGTCACCAACCGCCGAGAGGTCAAATACCTCGTCGGCGCCGCCGAGGCGGAAGAATTCAAGTCCCGGGTGGCAGGCCTCTTCGTTCGGGACCCCCATGACGACGGCGGTGGCTATCTCAACCACTCCGTCTACTTCGACAGCCCCGGCCTAACATTCTTCAGGCAGAAGATCGAGGGGACACCGATCCGAAGCAAACCGCGCTTGCGAACGTACAGACCATCGCTGGATACACCGCCCAGCGCCATATTCCTAGAATTCAAACACCGCGACTCTGATATCATCACCAAGGAACGCACGCCGCTCAACGCAGATCAGGCTGAACGCCTCCTGCGGGGAGATCCAGTAGCCCCCCCCGATGATGAAATCATCGAGAAGTTCGCAACCCTGCGCGAACGCATGTCGTTGATGAACTGCGTGAGTATTCTCTATCACCGCACCGCCTTCGCCAGCACCGATCAGCCGGGTCTGCGGATCACCTTCGACTTCAGGCTGCAGTATTCCGGTTCCTTCGATCTCACCCCGCCCTTGGGTACACTCAAGCCCATTGAACCAGCCGACCGGGCGGTAATTGAACTCAAATTCAGCGGCGACCTTCCGGC
>CAZNWX010000320.1:0-3160 GCA_964576415.1 uncultured Magnetovibrio sp.
AGGTTCCACGGCCAGAACTGGCCGCCGTGGGTGTGGCCGGACAGTTGCAGATCGAAGCCCGCTTCCGCCGCCGCCGTCGCCGAGCGGGGCTGGTGGGCCAGCAGGACCTTGGGCGCACCGTCGGGACTGCCGACTAGGGCCTTTGCTGGGTCGCTGCCGTGCAGTTCCGGGCTGGTCTCGTTCGAGTTGCGACTGATGGCCGAATAGTCGTTGACGCCAGCCATGACCAATTGTGCGCCGTCGTGGTCGATGACAACGTGTTCATCGGCCAGCGTCTTCAGGCCCAATCGCCGGAATTCGACCATCCAATCGTCGGCCCCGGAATAGTATTCGTGGTTGCCGGTGACGACAAAGCTACCGTGGCGGGCCCTTAACTCACCAAGCGGAGCCGTGTGGTCCGTCAGAATATCGACCGTATTGTCGACCACGTCGCCGGTGATAGCCACTGCGTCCGCTGCCAGATTGTTGACCTGCCTAACGATCCGGCGAACATAGTCGCCCTTGATGGTGGGGCCGACGTGGATGTCTGTGATCTGGGCTATGGTGAAGCCGTTGAGGGCGTCCGGTAGTCCGGTGATCGGAATATCCACACGCTTCACCCGTGCTGTCATACGGGCGTTGATTAACCCAAAGACTGTGACGGTGAGGGCGGCAAGGACCACCCATAATGCGCTGTCCCCACGCCATGGCGCCGAAGCTGGAATTAACAGGGCCACATCGCGCAGGATCGTCAGAACCAGAAGGCTCGAGAAGTAGCCCATGGTCAATCCGCCGGCCCAGACCAGGCGGTCGACTATTTCGGGGTCGTCGACAAAGCGGCGCGCCATGGTGCCGTAGGGGATCAAGATATTGGTGAGCACAAGGACAGCCACCGCCGCAAGGGTGGTTTCTGGGCCGAACTGCAGATCAGGGATCAGGCGCGACCCAATATACAGATGTCCGGCTAGAAATATCTGGAATGCCTTATGAGCGAACCGGCGGGTTCGCTTCTTGGAAGCGGCTTCGCCGCGGGCTTTGGCGGCGTCGGGCGACGGAGTAGTGTCAGAGGAGGTCGCTGTCATGGCAGAAAAGTGGGAACGTTCCCGATTCACGTCAAGCCACCATGGGCTCAAGCTTCGCCATCCATTCGTCGCATGTCCATTCTGAGGAAACGTCGTTATCCTCCAATCCGTTGACGAATACCGTTGGTGTTACGTGCACGCCGCGGACACGGTGATACTTGACCGACCACTTGTGCATTTGGGTTACGTCGCCCAGGCCACCGTTCCCCTGCACGCCCTCCAGGCTCAACTTTGCGGAGATGGCGTCCGGGTCGTATCTACATTGCCTACCGATGGCAGCCAGACGAGCATAGATCTCCGTCCGCGTCGTGTCCTTGGTGGTGTCGTCGAAGAAATCTGTTTGTTGGGCGAAAACGCTGCGCAGGTAATCGCCGATCCGGGGCGCGTCAATGAGAAAGGCGGCCATGACCGCGTCGTGCATGAGACAGCTTTGTGCGTGCCAGGACTGCGGCACGGATTGCCATACGAAATCAATCTGATCCGATAAACCCTTGTCCGCCAACGTCGGCAGGACGCCGCCGTCCACCGTATCGTACATCTTTTTCGAAAAGGGACAGCAGACGTCATGAAACATCTCCACCACAACGGTAGGATTCGAGGCCTGGGTTAGCTTCAAGCCGACGGGGGCGGGAGGCATTGGCACGGCCATGGGACGCTCCTTCCATGTGGACAACGGAAATTCTGTGGGGCCGCAGCCTAGACCGGGCGCCGTGGTTCCGCCAAGCCTGGTCGTTGGATCAGAATTTTTGACCAAAATAACCCGATTTTTTTGCAACTTTTTCCCGTGCTCGGTAACCCACGTCATGATGGAAGAACATCGTCGGCGTCCAAAGTAAGAGACGCGTTTGAGGAAAAGGATATCTTCAGGCTTAAAGATCTGTTCGCTATCCGTCGAGATAACAAAACCGTTACCCACCCACGTAAGGCTTAACCGTTTGGGCGGGCCGAAACTGGCGGCGCCATATAAGAACATAGAGCCCGGATTCCTGGCGCGTTCGAATTGAATGGTTTCAGCAAGACTTACAAATGCGGTTCGCTTTCCGCTCGGGAACCTATCAGCCACACTGGAGACGAAAAATAAAGAAGCCTCTATGAGAGCTTTGCCCTCGGAGGCCTCTGCCATGGCATTGCCAAATATTAAGAACAAGCCAAAGACGATACTGCCTGCGAGGTTAAGAGATCTAAGAGTCCAACGTGTGATCCCGAATCAGTTGTCACTGTCTCGAATTGAAATGCAAAGCACATCCGAGTTCAGAATTCGAAGGCTTTTGATCGCTTGATCGCTAGACGGTCTTGATCCCCCGATATCACTCGAGCGCCGCCGCCCTGGCCTCGCCGTGATCGACAATGGGATTGGGATAGGTTTCTCCCAAAGTGACGCCCGCCGCCGCAAGCTCCATGGGTGAGGCTTCCCAAGGGGCATGGATAAACTTCGTGTCGAGTTCCGCGAGCTCCGGACACCAGCGTCTGACGTACGCCCCGTTTGGATCAAATCTTTGGCCTTGGGCGATAGGGTTGAAGATGCGGAAGTAGGGTGCAGCGTCGGCACCTGAACCGGCGACCCACTGCCAGCCTGCGGCATTGTTCGCGGCGTCGGCGTCCACCAAGGTATCCCAGAACCAAGCTTCGCCTTCGCGCCAATGGATGCGTAGGTGCTTCACCAGGAAACTGGCGGCGATCATGCGGACCCGATTGTGCATGAAACCCGTTTGCCAAAGTTCGCGTAGGCCCGCATCGACGAAGGGGTAGCCTGTTTGTCCACGCTGCCATGCATCCAAGTCTTGTGGCGCGTCGAGCCACGGATAAGCGTCGAAGGTGGGGCGCCAGTTTTCGGTGGCCATGGTGGGGAAGTGATAAAGTAAGTGATGAGAAAACTCGCGCCATCCCACTTCGCTCATGAATTTCTCCGTGCCGGAGGCGAGCATCGGATCGAGGCCGGCGTGGACGTTGACCGCGGCATGAACTTGGCGGGGTGATATCTCGCCAAAGTGAAGATGTGGCGAGAGGCGGGAAGTGGCCGGTAAATCGGGACGGTCCCGATCCCGGCTATAGGTCTCGAGTCCTTCGTCCAGAAACGCCTTCAACCGGGCGCGGGCGCC
>CAZNWX010000321.1:0-3154 GCA_964576415.1 uncultured Magnetovibrio sp.
GATCCGCACCGCATCGAGATCGTCACCCCTACGGATTTCGAGATGCCCGCGGATGGGCTCCACATCCGTTGGCCCGACCAGCCCATGGATGCGGAGATGCGCCTACACAAATACAAGATTAACGCGGCGCTCGCGTTCGCCCGAGCCAACGGCATCAACAAGATCACAATGGACAGCGCGAAGCCGCGTTTTGGGATCATCTCTACAGGAAAATCCTACCTCGACACACTGCAAGCGCTGGACGATCTGGGTATCGACGCGGCGGAAGCGGACCGGCTAGGGCTCCGGTTGCTCAAGGTCGGCATGCCGTGGCCACTGGAAAAGGAAATCATCCGCAAGTTCTGCGAAGGCCTCGAAGAGGTGTTGATCATCGAGGAAAAGCGCGCCGTCATCGAGAACCAGGTGAAAGAGCAACTCTACAACTGGCACAACGACATCCGCCCCCAGGTCATCGGAAAGTTCGACGAAACCGGCGAATGGATCTTGCCGAGCGCCGGCGAACTGACCCCCGCCCGGGTTGCCCGGGTAATCGCCAGTCGGCTACGCAGTTACGGCACATCGGATTCAATCATTTCGCGCCTCGGCTTTCTGAACGACAAGGAAGGTAATCTGGAGAAGCTGGATACAGATATCACGCGCATCCCCTATTTCTGCTCCGGCTGCCCGCACAACTCATCGACAAAGGTCCCCGAGGGATCCAAGGCGGCAGCCGGCATCGGCTGCCACTATATGGCCATCTGGATGGACCGAGAGACTGAAACCTTTACCCACATGGGCGCCGAGGGTACCAATTGGATAGGCCAGGCGCCGTTCATCAACCGCGACCACATGTTCGTCAATATTGGCGACGGAACTTATTTCCATTCGGGCATCCTGGCCATACGCGCCGCTGTCGCGTCCGGCGTCAACATTACCTATAAGATTCTCTACAACGACGCCGTTGCCATGACCGGCGGACAATCAATGGACGGGCCGCTCGACCCCGCCATAATCACGCGCCAAGTGGCGGCGGAAGGCATCAAACACATTGCGCTCGCTTCTGATGAGCCAGACAAGTACCCTATGGGCACCCAATGGGCGTCGGGTGTGACCTTCCACCACCGGCGCGACCTGGATTCCCTGCAGCGCGATTTCAGGGAACGGCCGGGCGTTTCGGTGATCATCTACGACCAGACCTGCGCCGCGGAGAAACGCCGCCGGCGCAAACGAGGCACCTTCCCCAATCCGACAAAACGCGCTTTTATTAATGAACTCGTGTGCGAAGGCTGCGGCGATTGCGGCACCGCATCGAATTGTGTCTCCATCACGCCGAAGGAGACGGAATTGGGCCGCAAGCGCGCCATCGACCAATCCGCATGCAACAAAGACTTCACCTGTATCGAAGGGTTCTGTCCCAGCTTTGTGACAGTACACGGCGCGGAGCCTCGAAAACCGAAATCCGCAGCACCTGGCGCCGGAGAAATCCCGTTCCCAGCCCTTCCGGATGCCTCCGTAGCGGAATCCGCGGATCCTTATTCGATCGTGATCGCCGGCGTGGGCGGCACGGGCATCGTCACGATATCAGCGCTCTTGGCCATGGCTGCGCATATGATGAGAAAGG
The DNA here is from genome assembly GCA_964576415.1 of uncultured Magnetovibrio sp. Taxonomy (GTDB): domain Bacteria; phylum Pseudomonadota; class Alphaproteobacteria; order Rhodospirillales; family Casp-alpha2; genus UBA3470. Next base: position 1,601 of record CAZNWX010000321.1, read on the forward strand.
GTGTGACGGTTCTCGACATGGCGGGTTTGGCACAAAAGAACGGGGCCGTCTACAGCCATGTACGGGTCTGTGATGACCCGGAGAAACTTCACGCGGTGCGCATCGCCGCCGGTGGCGCGAACGCAATGTTGGGCTGTGACATGGTCACCAGCGGCAGCTATGAGGCCCTTTCGAAATTGCAGGCCGGCCGCACGCGCGCCGTCGTCAACGGTCAGAAAACGATGACGGCGGATTTCACCCGCGACCCAGATCTGAATTTCCCTGAGCGTCGACTGCACAAGGCGATCCATCTTGCCGTCGACGGCGTTGAAACGGCGCCGGACAACATCCAGGTTGAATTCATCGAAGCAACGGCTTTAGCCCGTGACCTCATGGGCGATACGATCGGAGCCAATCTCTTTTTAGTCGGATATGCCCTACAGAAGGGATTGCTGCCGCTGACGGTTGATGCACTGCATGCGGCCATCGAACTCAACGGCGTCGCACCCGAATTTAACAAACGTGCCCTATTATGGGGACGCCGCGCCGCGCATGACGCCGCCGCCGTCCGCGCCGTTCTGGCCACGGCCGTGCACCGAACCTTACCTGCAATCGGAGCGTCTGAAGACGACATGGCTTTCGTTGAACGCCGCGAAGCGGATTTGACCGCCTACCACAACGCCGCCTACGCGAAGACCTATGCGGATCTCATTGCTGACGTCGCAGCCGCAGAAGAGGCCGCCGCTCCAGGCGCCACGGCGCTTCGCGAAACCGTCGCCAAGGCGCTCTACAAGGTGATGGCAATCAAGGATGAATACGAAGTGGCGCGCCTCTAAACTGAGGTACGGTTCGAAAAACCCGTCCGCGACCTTTTCGCGGACGGCGCCGAACTGACCTTCCATCTAGCACCACCCTTGTTTGCGGAACGGGACCCGATCACAGGCCTTCAACGCAAAAAGGAATACAGCCCCTGGATGTTCAAGGCGTTCAAGATTTTGGCCGGCCTGAAATCGCTGCGAGGCACGCCCTTCGACATCTTTGGCCGAACAGAAGAGCGAAAGGCCGAACGCGCGCACCGTGATGATTACATGGCCACGCTTCAACATGTCATCGATGGCCTGAACATCGAGAATCACGAACTTGCCATCGATATCGCCGGGCTTCCCCTTTCGGTCCGCGGATTTGGCCATGTCTGGGAGCAAAACCGTCAGGTCGCCGAGACCCGCCATAGCGCCCTCATGGCCTCGTTCCGTGCCGGTGCGGACGGCCGGGCCGCCGCCGAGTAGGGTCAGTGATCCGAGGGATTGGTCGCCTCAGGGATTGCCCAAGGCGGTCATATGAGGAACACTTCGCCGATGCTGAAATTTGCCGCTAATTTGACCATGATGTTCAACGAAGTACCCTTTCTGGAGCGCTTCGGCGCTGCCCGTGATGCCGGTTTCAATGGGGTTGAGTTCCTGTTCCCGTACGATTTTCCGGCCAATGACGTGGGCCAGCGGGTCCGCGACAATGGACTGACGCAGGCGCTATTTAATTTACCGCCTGGCGATTGGGCAGCCGGTGAGCGAGGACTCG
>CAZNWX010000322.1:0-3150 GCA_964576415.1 uncultured Magnetovibrio sp.
GTCTTTGAACCAAGCTTCAAATTCATGGCCATTAGAGCAGCGGAGTTGATAGACGATCATGGTCTTGACACACTATTCTCACGATACAGCCGTCACACATAGCCCATATCTGTTAACAAATGCAAAAGAATACAATGACTAAGGAGCCGCCCCCCAAGTCCCAAGACCTCCTGGCCGAGCACCTTCGGATCACCGAGCCGTCACCTTGGGTGGCGCGGTTCGCGCCGCTTGTGGCAAAGGATGCGTCGGTTCTGGACCTCGCCGCTGGCGGCGGCCGCAATGGCCGGCACCTGATGCGCCAGGGCTGCCGGACCGTGTTCATAGACCGCAACACGGACGCGCTTCAGGATCTTATGGACGTGCCGAATACAACGGTCATCAACGCGGACCTGGAGGACGGGAGCGATCCCTTCGGCCAGGGCGGCCCGCTTGAGGCCATGACCTTTGATGCAGTCATTGTCGTCAACTATCTCTTCCGACCTTTAATGGCGGGCCTGATCAACGCCATCGCGATGGGTGGCGTATTGATCTATGAGACTTTTTCGCGCGGCAACGAGGAATTCGCCCGCCCCCGCAACCCCGATCACCTGTTACGAAGTGGCGAGCTTCTCGATCTGGTTGGCGGGCGGATGCAGGTGGTCGCCTACGAACACGGCCGTCTAGACGTCACGGACATTCCGGGCGTCAAACAGCGCCTGTGCGCGGTTAAGGATGTGGAGGGAAGTACCCGCGACGACGGCGAACCCCCTGCGCATCCCTTGACACCTTAGATCGGATCACTTTGTGATTCCGTTTTAGCGTAATTTGCGCTAGGTGGTGGTCAGACCCAGCTTCGCATCCAACTCACCCTGCGCGTCCAACATGTGAATGCCGTCGCAATCGCCCACGTAGGCGTCATCGGCAAAGACTTGCGGTACGGACGTCTTACCGCCAGAACGCTCCATCATCTGTTCGCGCGCACTGGCGACCGAAAATACGTCAATTTCCTCAAAATCGATGCCCTTGGCTTGCAACAACTCCTTGGCGCGGAAACAGAACCCGCAGAAGGGAGAGGTGTATATTTCAACTTTCGCCACGGTTCGAGCCCTCCCGTCAGTCGGTCGATGTTCGTGATTGGAAAAGTATATAGTCACGTGGATACCGAATGCCAATCGTCGACGTTCACGACCCCGTGAACTATCCGACGGCCCACGGCCCGGCTTTACCGGCAGACCACAGCTTGCCTCGTCATAAACCAACACCGCGCGGGTCCGGGAAAAAGCCGGTGGCGCGCACAGGCTCGCGTCGCATTCGGCCGCGGGGCCCTGGGCCTTCGGCGAAGGGCAGGCCGAGCAAATCGTGCGCACTTCCACAACCACGCAACCACCGCTCAGGCACTGTGGCGGCATAGGCAGATCCAAGGCCTGATCCCAAACCGCGCTTCAGCGGCCCAGACGCGACGGCATTTAAGGAGCTCCCTTCCTGTGGCATAAGAGAATCATGACCGAAAGCATGACTGTCTTCAACCGAACCGCCGTGCGCCGCCACCGGGATCGCGCCGCCACCAATCTGTCAGCGCACGATTTTCTGTTTGCGGAATCGGCGGAGCGCCTGGCGGACCGGTTGGACGACGTGACCCGGTCCTTTCCCTTGGCCCTGGATCTCGGTTGCCATGGCGGTGAGTTGGCCCGCGCACTGGGCGGACGCGGCGGCATTGAAACGCTTATCCAATCGGACTTGTCCCCGATCCTAGCGGCCCTGGCCAATGGCAAGGGCGCTCCGGCGCTGGCCGGCGATGAAGAGGCACTGCCCTTCGCCGAAATGTCCTTCGATTTGGTCCTCTCCAACCTGAGCCTGCATTGGGTCAACGATCTACCGGGTATACTGATTCAGATTCGCCGAGCCCTGAAGCCCGATGGCCTGTTCCTGGCCGCGGCGTTAGGCGGCGACACGCTGCATGAATTACGCACGTCCCTGTTCCAGGCAGAGACCGAGATCGAGGGTGGGGTCAGCCCCCGGTTTTCACCGCTCATAGACGTGCGCGATCTGGGCAACCTGATGACCCGGGCGGGTTTCGCACTGCCCGTGGTGGATGCGGAAACGGTGACCGTCTCCTACGGTGATCCGTTAAAGCTGCTTCTTGACCTGCGCGGCATGGGTGAAACTAATGCCAACAAAGATCGGCGGCGCAACTTCACCCGGCGAGCCACACTGCTCCGGGCCTGCGAGATCTATCTCGAAACATTTGCCGACACGGCCGGTCGGATTCCGGCGACCTTCGAAATTATCACCATGACCGCCTGGGCACCCGACCCCAGTCAGCAAAAACCGTTGAAGCCAGGAAGCGCCAAATCGCTGTTGGCCGATGCGTTGGGTGCCGATACGGTGTCCACCCGTGAAAGGGAGGCACCAGAATAATTCCCCGCCGACGCCTTTTCACCGAAGCGACCAGCGGATAGGCTCTAGCCCCCCAATTTCCAATCATCCAAAGCTGAATTCCGAAGGGAGAGATTTCATGATTATCCAACGCATGCACGCTGGCGGCCGCATGAGCCAGATCGTCGTTCACGGCAACACCGTCTACATAGCTGGCCAGGTAGCCTCCGGCGCGCCGGGTGGCACGGTGGCGGAGCAAACCCGGGATATCTTGGAGCGCATCGACGGCTACCTGGCGGAAGCCGGCACGGACAAGTCGAAACTCTTATCGGCGAACCTTTGGATCACCGACATGGCCAACTTCGCGGAAATGAATGCCGTTTGGGATTCGTGGGTTAGCCCCGATAACACGCCGTGTCGCGCCTGTGTCGAGGCAAAACTTGCAAGTGACAAGTACGACGTGGAAATCATGCTGATCGCTGCCAAATAGACGACGACCCTATCGTCATGTCAGTTCGAAAAGCTACCTACAGGGCAGTTGTCGGTGCCCAATAACGGTCCCAGCTCCCGAACATCGCAGCCCTCGACCAGAATGACGCACCCCTGGTTCGAACCCGGCTTGGCCGACCCCAGCTCGAATGTCACAGGTTTGCCGGACCAGTCGTCAAACCCGAAAACCGTCCCACAGGATGGTGCATAAGATGAGGCCTTTATACCGCAACGACGAAGGCCTTCGACGCGAAATCTGACAGCACCACGTTATCCTTAATGTGTTGCTTGTCAAAGTGCTCCAGC
>CAZNWX010000323.1:0-1831 GCA_964576415.1 uncultured Magnetovibrio sp.
ATGGCCGATCAGGGCTATGATTCCATGGGCATCGAACCGAATCGGGGGTTTGCGGAATATTCGCGTACCGAGAATGGGATCAACGTTCAAGCAACCATATGGCAAGAGGCGGAGATTGAAGACGGATCTATCGATGTCATCACGGCCAACCATGTGGTCGAGCATTTCCGATCGCCCGTCGCGGCGCTCCAAACCTTCCATCGATGGCTGAAACCGGGTGGTGCGGTCTATATCTCCGTTCCAAATGTTTACAATCCGGACCGCACGCCCTACGGGCGGTTCCACTTTGCTCACGTTTATAATTTCACCCGTGAGACGCTGATCATGCTCGCCTTAAAGTCTGGGTTTGAAATGTCCGAAGACTACCCTGGTGACAGCACCAATATCCTATTCTTCCGGCGCGACGTGCCCGTTGAGGATTGGCAGATATATCCGGATGTCTATACCAAATTGAAGACCTATTTCGCGACCTACACCAACAGACGATACTTTTTCTCCGCTAAGCCCTATGCGCGGTGGGTTCACAGGATGCGCAAGCTGGGCGGTGATATGATTAAGGTCAAAGCCGCCTCTTGAGATCAGTAGAGGCGGCCGCCGTTGGGCACGCTTCTATTGGGTTCGAGCAAAACAACTTTGCCGTTGGCGTCGGGAAAGCCCACCACCAATATTTCTGACATGAATTTACCAATCTGCTTAGGTGGAAAATTCACTACGGCGGCAACCTGTTGGCCCAACAGACCTTCCGGCGTGTAGTGTTGGGTAATCTGAGCTGACGTCTTCCTTTCACCGATCTCCGAACCAAAGTCGACCCAGAGCTTGAACGCGGGCTTGCGGGCCTCAGGGAAGGGCTCTGCACGGACTATCGTACCGACGCGAATGTCGATCTTCTGGAAGTCATCATAGGAAATTTGCATTGCTGTATGCTCCGTGCAGAGTGGGCGGCAGATAGTGGCATGTCCCAGAGTCCTGGACAAACAAAAGGCCGCGCCCCGCAGAACGCGGCCTTCGCAATTGTCAGAAGCTGAGACTTACTTGGCCTGCTTCTTGATCTTCACGGCCTGCCTCTTCACTTCCTCAAGGGATTCGAAGATGCGTGCGTTGATGACTGTCGAAGTTTCGGTGTTCGATTGCGCCACCAACTCGGCCAGATCCTTCATGTTGCCGAGTGCCTTCTCGAAGGACGCTTTGAGCAGTTCGGCCTGCTTGGCGGTGGCGTCTTCCGGACTGTCGACTTTTGACAGTTCGCTCACTGCTTCGGCGGCTTCCTTTAAATTCTCTTCCAGGATTTCGTTCTGACGGGCGGCCAAAGCCTGCACGCCTTCGACAGCCGCTTTGTTGGCAGCGGAAAGAGCTTCAATGTTCTTGCGCTGGGCGGCGATGATGGGATCGACGGCAATTTGCGGAACCTGGAAGGTACTGGCGGCTTTTGTTAACTGATCGACAATCTTGGCCGGGTCGAAATCGGCCATGACCTTGGTCATGTCCATGTTGACAAAGGGAAAGGTCGCGTTGGTCATCGGTATCTCCAATTTGGTTGCTGCGGCTTGAGCCGGAACGACTGAAATTCGGGCAGACGTTAAAATATTGCACTGCAAACACACCTATATGATTGGTTCTAAGTCATCCGTCAATATAAAATGCTGCAATGCACAATATAATTTCGCAGGCGCATATAATCATGTTCGCCAACGAAGACGTGCGCGTTAGTGTGCCGCGGAGGCGTCGGCTCCGGTTTCGTGTGGACGTCGGCCAGGTCGCCGGACGAGGAGGTTGTCAACAAAGGTCAACGCGCGGTCGACGGCGGCCATCGTTACCGACATGTCATCAGTGT
>CAZNWX010000323.1:1895-2126 GCA_964576415.1 uncultured Magnetovibrio sp.
AGTGTCGTCACGGAACCACACGCTCAGACAATAGACATAGATGGCACTCAATCCTTGTCGCCGCAGAACCCCGCAAGGGCCAGCGGTGGGGATCCCCGCCGCCTCCAAGGTGAGCGCCATGGCGTGTTGGATGCCGCAAAGCCGGCTGAGAGCGGCGCACGGATCGAGCCCCAAGTCGGCGCTGATGCCCGCCAGGCCGGAGCGAAAGTCCCCATTGCGTCGAAGCGGCGC
>CAZNWX010000323.1:2136-3149 GCA_964576415.1 uncultured Magnetovibrio sp.
AGGTCAAACAGGCGGTCCTTGGGGGAATCACCGATTTCCGGATCCGTATGCAGGTCTTCCAGTACGGCGCGGTTAATGTGCCGCCCCAAGGCATTCAAAATAGCGGTTTTTGAGTGGAGCTGCGCAAGAGCATCGGCGATGGACATTTCGGCCTCGGCAGCGATGTCGGCCATCTGTAAGTCACGCCAGCGACGACGTGCTGCCAATGCGAGGGCGGCATTGATCAGCCGAATTTCAGGCTCCTGTTGTTTTTTGGATTTGCTGCGTGCCATATCCAAACTCCTTCTAACTGGGGAAGGAGTATATCAAGGTGCTGGCGTTCGCTCTAGCCTGCCAATTCCCTCGAGCGTGCGGTCGCTGCCGCAATGGCGCGGGTCATCAGCGGTTGCCAACCATCGTCGGCCATCAGGACTTTCAATGATTCGGCCGTGGTGCCGCCGGGACTGGTCACGTTCTCGCGCAGAGTGGACGGGGTTTCGTCCGATTGGCGCATCAATTCGCCGGCACCCGAAACGGTGACCCGGGCCAACTGGGCGGACAATTCGGCCGGCAATCCAGCGTCGATACCCGCTTGGGTCATGCATTCTGTCAGTAAAAATACGTATGCCGGCCCACCACCGGAAAGTGCGGTGACCGCATCAATGAGCCCTTCGTCATCGACCCAAGCCACGTCGCCGACAGCTTCGAGGAGATTGCCGCAGATTTTGCATTGCGCTTCCGTGACATTGGTGTTGGGCGTTGCGACGGTAATGCCACGGCGGACGGCCGCTGGCGTGTTCGGCATGGACCGAACGATGGCGGCTTCGGCGCCCAGGATATTTTCAAAATAGGAAATGGTCTTTCCGGCAGCAATGGAAAGGAATGTGGTATTCGGCGATCGATATTCGGCAAGGGCCGGTGCCGCTTCATCCATGGATTGAGGCTTAATTGCGAACAGTACGATCTCGGGATCAAGGCCTGCGGGCAATTCTGGTTGCGCTAAGACGGCGCTAAGGCCGCGGCTGCGAAGTTCT
>CAZNWX010000324.1:0-3146 GCA_964576415.1 uncultured Magnetovibrio sp.
GAAAAGGCCGGTTGGACCACCGACGACCTGGACCTGGTGGAAGCCAACGAAGCCTTCGCCGCACAGGCCTGCGCCGTCAACAGAAACATGGGCTGGGACACGGACAAGGTGAACGTCAATGGCGGCGCCATCGCCCTGGGTCACCCGATCGGGGCCTCCGGCGCCCGGGTTCTGGTCACACTTCTCTATGAAATGCCGAAGCGCGACGCCAAGAAGGGTTTGGCCACATTGTGCATCGGCGGCGGCATGGGCATCGCCATGTGCGTCGAGCGCGACTAATCAAACAGCTAAAGTAGGGTAATACACCATGGCACGCGTTGCATTGGTTACCGGCGGGACCCGAGGGATCGGACGCGCAATTTCGGAAGGCCTGAAGGAGGCAGGTTATACGGTTGCCGCCAACTACGCCTCAAATGACAAAGTCGCGGCAAAATATAAGGATGAAACGGGCATCCCGGTCTACAAGTTCTCGATCAGCGACTTCGACGAATGCGCAGCCGCGATCGCCCAAATCAAGGAAGACCTGGGCCCCGTGGAAATCCTGGTGAACAACGCCGGCATCACACGAGATAAGCCCTTGCATAAGATGTCCAAGGACGACTGGGATGCGGTGGTCAACACCAATCTCTCAGGTCTATTCAACATGTGCCGCAACGTTATCAATGACATGCGCGACGCCAGCTTCGGACGGATCATCTCGATCAGTTCCATCAACGGTCAGAAGGGCCAGTTCGGACAGACCAACTATGCCGCCGCGAAAGCCGGCGACATCGGTTTCACCAAGGCCTTGGCGCTGGAGACCGCTTCGAAAGGCATCACCGTCAACGCGGTGGCACCGGGCTACATCGGCACGGAAATGGTCTTGGCGGTCCCGGAGAAAATCCTGAACGAAGTGATCATCCCGGCGATTCCGGCAGGCCGGCTGGGCAAGGTCGAGGAAATCGCGCGCTGCGTGACCTTCCTAGCTTCCGACGACGCCGGCTTCATCACCGGCTCAACGCTGACTGCCAACGGTGGTCAATACATGGCCTAGCCTTTCCCGGTCATACCGTTTTAAATTCCGGGTCATCTTCCCCGGGAGGAGGCCGGTTTTTTGGAAGGTTTGTCCGTGCGTCCACATCTGTGCCTGATCAGCGCTTGCGTCTTCGCTATCTCAAGTGCCCATGCCATTGAAATGCGCGTGCATCGCGGCGGCGCTTTTGTGCTGGGGGCGCAGGATTACTTTCGACACGCTTCGGAGGTGCATATCCCGGAAGGTGCACTGCCGGATACAGATATCACCACTGGTACCGGTTACATCCGGCGCGTCTGGCTCACCCAGCCAACCGACCGGTGCGGCCATGGCGTTATGAGGAATGCCATCAAGGCCAGTACGTTCTCGAAATTTTGGGCTGACAGCACGACGTTTCGCCTGAAGCTGGTCAAGAAAAGTGTCTTTGAAGACCACAAAGCGCGACTGGCGAACATGAACGGTGATGGCCGAGACGCGATCGCATCGCGGCCCCACCGTAGTATTTCCGTTCTCAGCTTCCGGCGATGAGCGCACCAAGCCAACGTACGGCCACCCTCACCGGCGGCACAGCCGTTCTCATGTGGGGGTTGTTGGCGCTGTTTACGACCCAAACCGGTGCAGTTCCGCCGTTTCTGTTGGCGGCACTTTCCTTCGGTATCGCGACGGGTTTGATCTCCGTAAAATGGCTCGTCTACCGAGAGAACGTCATCGGCCACCTGCGGCAGCCGCCTGGTGCATGGATGGTCGGTGTGATCGGCCTGTTCGGCTATCACTTCTTCTATTTTATGGCGCTCCGCCACGCGCCGCCCGTAGAGGCTGGTTTGATCGCCTACATGTGGCCTCTGCTCATTGTCCTGTTCTCCGCCTTTTTGCCCGGCGAACGATTAAGATGGTTCCACCTAGCGGGAGCCATCGCCGGCTTGGCCGGGGCAGCCATCCTGATCACCGGTCGTGCCGGGCTCCCGGGGTTCCAAACTGAGTTTATCCTCGGGTACGTTATGGCTGTTTGCTGCGCCTTGACCTGGTCGATCTACTCCATCGTGAACCGCCGCTTCGGCTCAGTACCCACGGATACGGTTGGCGGCTTCTGCGCGGCGACAGCAATACTGGCGGCGCTATGTCACCTGGGATTTGAAACAACGGTCTGGCCCGACGGAACGCTGCAATGGTTCGCCGTCCTAGGCTTGGGGCTGTTTCCCGTGGGCATGGCGTTCTTCACCTGGGACTACGGCACCAAACACGGCGACATCAAAGTCCTCGGTGCCTTCGCCTATGCCGCACCGCTGATCTCCACGGCGCTTCTCATTCTCTTCGGACAAGGCAAAGCCACTTGGACGGTGGGGGTGGGATGTTTGTTGATCGTCGGCGGCGCCGTTCTCGCCGCGAAGGAAATGCTGTTTTCGAAAGTGGACTGACGTTAAACGAACACCCTCTGCTGCACGGTCTCGTTTAAAGTCGAAGGATCCATAGGCTTGGTGACCTAGGCATCAAAGTTAGCCGCACGGGCCACGTCATCGGTCTCCCCGTCCAGCCGGGCGGACACCAGCACCATCTTCATGCCGTTGTATTCGCCGCTTTCCCAGAGTCCCCAGCCAATTGCGCGCCGTCCAAGTTTATCATAAAATATTAAGTGACAATGCAGCCGGGTTGGATTTTAGGAATCTCGATGGCCGCGTTGGTGCCGGCGTGGGACAGGAATACCTCATGGCCGCTCGGCTCCAGAAGTACGCTAATGAGTTTCAGGAAATCCCGATCGTCATCGACTTGAAAGATTTTCAGTTATCGCTCAGAAGTCACGGTGAATTACTTGTCCAGTTGAGGTCTAGACGGCCGATACTGCCCTTGTTTTCAAGGCTTCGGCGACCCGTCCCGCCAATTCCGGCCAATCGTCCAACTCCCTTTGGCGAAATAGGCGAACCGAGGAATACCAGGGGCTGTCATTGCGGTCGCGCATCCATCGCCAGTCCGAGTCCTGCGATAAGATCACCCAGGTTTCCACCCCCATTCCTCCAGCCAAATGCGCCACCGACGTGCAAATACTGATGACCACGTCCAATTGATCCACTAAGATCGCCGTCGCCGCGAAGTCGGTGAGCAGCGGGCGTAAATCATGGATCTTGTCCTGCATGCCCTC
>CAZNWX010000325.1:0-3136 GCA_964576415.1 uncultured Magnetovibrio sp.
CGGCGCTGTTGCCGGCACCCAGTTTCTTGGCAATGTCGGCCAAGTCACCGGAGATAGCCTTATTTTTCGCCTTCACGCCAAACTTAGCTTCAAGCAGGCGCTGGGCTTTCGCCATGTGCAGCATGTATTCGCCCCAACTGGCTTCATCGCGCACATAGTTGCCCTTGCTGTCGATGTCGACGACCTGGCTAGAGTTCAGCATCACCGGACCGAAACCAATCAGGCGGTTCAACTTGGCGGCGGTTTCACCCAGGTTGTCCTTTCCGGTCTGCAACGCCAAGGCAAAGCCCTTCAACTCACCCCAGTGCTTTAGGTACTTCTTCGCCGCTTTCGAAGTGTCTCCCTTGGCATCCATTATTACTTTCAACTTGGCCATGTCATTATAAACCGAACCCGCATACTTGTAGGTGGCTTCGGCTAGGACCTTCTGCCAGTTCGTGCCAATGACGGCAGCGTAACTCTTGAGCTGAGCGCGTTGGGCATTGGTCAATTTCTCACCGTTTGCACTGGTTATCAGCTTGCGACCATCGAAGAATGCGCGGGTGATTGTGTGCAGATAGTCCGTACCGTTGCTCTTACCGTAGACGGAAGCATCGAAGCCGGCTGCGTAGTAACCGGGACCGAAGGTCATTTCCGTTTTTAAATCGACCTTACCGTCCTTGTTGAAGTCGGCTACTGGGAAACCCTCTTTGCGCTGTTTGGCAATGTTGTAAACATCCTTCGGACTCAACTTCAGCGTGTGTGCCGGCACGCCGAAATATCCAAAAGCCTCATCCCATGAGTGTTCCTTGCCGGTGTAAGGCGCGCCCTTCTTATAAGGTTTGTCGTTCGGCTTATTGTTGGCCTCCAGCTTTTCATCAAGGTAGTTGTCGACGGCCTGACTGTAGGACACCGCCCCCATAATGAATTTGGAAATCAGCTGGCCATAGTCATAACCGTTGGCGTAGTCGTAGCCCTTATTGGCGCTCGACGCCTTGTCGATCCAAAACTCGACCAGTTCCACGCCCGTCATGCCGTTCGGCATGCCGGTGACGGTGCCTTTGTATGTCTTGCCAACGAGGTTCTTGCCTTTCGAGATTTCTTCGATCTTTGTCTGCTTGACCACAAATGAGCCCTTAGTCGCCGGCGCCAGGATGGCATGACCTCCCTTGGAGCCTTTGAAGTATTTCATCATCTCAGCTTTGAGTGCTGTATTCGGTGAGCCGTTGCCCTTGTAGGCTAGCTTCTTCAATGTATCGTGAAGGAGATGACGGGCGATCTGGCCCGTGTAGCCCGTAGAACTGGTTTTCGAGCCGCTATATCCTTTAACGGTCACTGGAAATTCGCCGTAGACGGCGTCGTCGGCCATGGCAGCGCCAGAAACCAACGCAAGAGAAAGGGCGGATGCACCCAAGGTGAGTATTTTTGACATCGGAAACCCCCGATTGAGTTGAAATTCAGGAGATTGCGAATCTGCTAAAGATTCTCATTCTCTATGCAAGTGATAATCATTATCATATCAATCAGCCCCCTGTCACGCATCATTTATGGATTTTTTTTCAAGCCGTGGTTCATGCCCCTCCCCGCAGTCCAAACTCGACATTTTGTCGAAGGGTGCATGTTCGTGTTTCTGGACATTCGATTGACGGCAGTTACCGTATCCGATACGAGGGCTCCGTAGGGGTAATTGCCAACCGCCGACGCATTTGAACCTTTCGGAGAACCAGAGCCGTGCGTTTAAGCGATGAGTTTCAGCCCAAATTCAGGCTGCCGGGCAGCTGGCACGTAACAACGTTCTTCACCCTGACACCACAGTTGCACCAAAGCTCATTTGGTTTCTGCCGGTCGGGATATCGCTGATGATCGGTGGTCTGCACGTCAACAACCTCTCCCATGCCTTTGGCGACGAAATGGTGGTCAACGGCGTCTCGGTATTCGTGGCGCCGGGCGAAGTCGTGTGCCTGTTGGGTCCATCCGGCTGCGGGAAGACGACATTGCTCAACGTCGCGGCCGGGCTGCAACGGTTACAGAAGGGACAGGTTCGCATTCGTGAGACCATGGTCGACGACGGTGCCACGGGCCTTCATGTGCCGCCCGACCAACGCGGTGTCGGCCTCATGTTCCAAGATTACGCCCTATTCCCGCATCTGAGCGTCCGGGAAAACATTCGCTTTGGGGTCGGCGCCGACACGCAGGCGCGCCGGGCGTGGGCTGAGACGGCTTTGGGGCAGATGGGCCTCAGCCGCCATGGCGACAGCTATCCACACACCCTTTCAGGCGGACAGCAACAACGGGTCGCATTGTTGCGGGCCTTGGCGACGGAGCCTTCAGTCCTGCTCTTGGATGAGCCCTTTTCTGGCCTAGACGTGGCACGACGCGCCGCCGTCCGAGGCCAGTCCCTGGACATGCTTCGCGATACTGGCGTCGCCACTTTGCTGGTTACCCATGATCCCGAAGAAGCCATGTTCATGGCCGATCGGATCCTGGTCATGAACAATGGCCGCGTGGTTCAGGACGGCTCGCCAGAGGAAACATATTTTCAACCGGATACGGAATTTGTCGCGGACCTGTTCGGTACTGTAAACAGATTGACGGGCACGGTCGTCGACGGCGCCCTGGCGACGGCCATTGGAACCTTTGATGCCAGAGATCTAGAGGACGGAAGGGTGGCCCAGGTTCTCGTAAGGCCCGAAGCCTTCCGCCTTGCCGTTATCGGCGAGACACCCGCGCCGCGTCCAGGCGACGCGCCGTAGCGGCGCGCGCCCTTGGCAGCCGCTCCGTCGGTCGCAGGCGTCGCCGTTACCGGCGCACGTTCCCTGGGCCGCGCGTCCTTGGTTTCCTTCGTCGTACCTACCGATAACGGCGACGTGGAACTGGAAGCCCGTGTTCCTGGCATTTTTCTGCCGGAACCGGGAAGCAGGGTCACCGTGAACGTCAACGCCAACCAGGCCCACGTATTTCCTGTCGACGACGACGGCTAACGCTTCGGGGGCATGGTCACGTCGGCCCGCCAACCTATGCCACGGAGATCAGAGCGTTGGCGAGGGAACTTCAACCCATATTGCGGACTGGTGGAAGCGTTCATAGCAATCCACCGGAAACGGATGCGCGACATGCGCGTCGCCGCGGCCCCGCCTCCCGATAATCGCGACGAGCT
>CAZNWX010000326.1:0-3113 GCA_964576415.1 uncultured Magnetovibrio sp.
GACGTCACCTTCCAACGCCGCGCTGGTGTCATGTCGCCGCCGTTCCATGAGTTCAAGGACTGCAAGCTGGAACGTGGCGAGCCCTTGGACAGTGATTTGTTTCCAGTAATCGACGCAGCCTAGACGTAATACTCCAAGAACCATTCCGGTTCGTCCTGGGAGATCGGAAACGCGCCTTTTTTGAATCGTCGATAATGTTCTTGGGCTTTGCCGTGGCGACCCGGATTTGGATCATAACCTATGAAGGCATTGATGATGGTACTTATCGGTTGGTCGGGTCCCTAGCGGTCGGCCTTGCTGCCGCCGTGGAACGCGGGAGATTCCATGCGTCGGCCGCCTTTCGCCGCCCATTCGGGTGCGGTCAGCGTTTCCATGGAGAGCGCGTGCACCGGGCCCGCCAGTTCATCGGCAAGAAGGGCGTTCATGTGTTGGTGGCGCTGAACCCGGCCCAGGTCGTCAAAGACCGGAGACACTACGACCACTTTGAAATGCGATTCGGAGCCGGGTGGCACGTTGTGCATGTGGCTCTCGTTAATTACATCGAGGTATTCGGGCGATAGGGATGCACGAATCTTGCGTTCGATTTCGGCTTGCACGGTCAAGGGCTTTGCTCCCACTTTCCAATTTGAACTGACGACTATAAATCAAATAATCCTGCCTGTGGCGATTATCAATCACCCGACCCCATTCATACGGTAACGTGTTCTACTGCGTCATGTGCGGTTTTTAAGCCGAGACGGCGGCACGACCGCCTCCCACTCACTGAACACGTCGCGCAGGACCGCTATGTAATGGTTGGCTGTCTCCAGGGTGCGCCGGATTTCGGCCGCCATGGCGCTCTATCTAAAATCCTGACGGAAAAGTTCAAAAACCGCATTCCGGGGCTGGACTCTGGTGCTCAGATTGGCGAAAAGCTATAGCGCGCGGTCGCTGCTGGGGGTTGGCCGTCACCCGAGCGAAAAACGAGGAGGCTCTTGCGATGACGGTTGCCCACGCGGACATGGCCAATGCCATCCGCTTCCTTTCCGCCGACGCTGTTCAACAGGCCAATTCCGGTCATCCGGGTATGCCCATGGGTATGGCCGACGTGGCCACGGTGCTGTTCACCAAGTACTTGAAGTTCGATGCCACCGACCCGAACTGGCCTGACAGGGACCGCTTTGTCCTGTCCGCTGGGCATGGCTCGATGTTGATTTACTCCTTGCTCTATCTCACCGGATACGAAGCCATGACCGTTGATCAGCTCCGGAATTTCCGGCAGCTGGGCTCCATCACGGCGGGGCACCCTGAATATGGCCACGCGCCGGGGGTGGAGACAACCACGGGCCCGCTGGGTCAGGGGCTAACCACCGCCGTCGGCATGGCGCTTGCCGAGCGCATGATGAATGCGCGCTTTGGTGACGACGTGGTCGATCACCACACCTACGTGATCGTGGGCGACGGCTGCCTGATGGAAGGGATCAGCCACGAGGCCGTCTCTATGGCCGGCACCCTGAACCTCGGTAAGCTGATCGTTTTGTTCGACGACAACGACATCTGCATCGACGGGCCAACCGGCATGGCAGTGATCGACGACCAGCCGGCGCGTTTCGCCGCGTCCGGCTGGCAAGTGCAGTCCATCGATGGCCACGACATGGACGCCATTGCCACCGCCATCGAGGCCGCGCAGGCTGATGATCGGCCTTCCATGATTGCTTGCAAGACGGTGATTGGGAAGGGCGCACCCAACAAGGAAGGCACCGCGTCAACTCACGGGGCGCCCCTAGGGGATGAGGAGATCGCGCTGGCCCGCGAAGCCATGGGCTGGCCGCATGGACCCTTCGAAGTCCCCCGCGACGTGCTGTCCGCCTGGCGCCAGGCCGGTGTGCGTGGTGGTGAGGCCCGCGCGACCTGGTCCGAACGGACCGCCGGCGTGGGTGATGACTTCCAGCGCGCTCTATCGGGCGGGCTGAAGGACGGTTGGCTCGATGCGCTGAACGCCCACAAGGCGAAGTGCTCCGAGGAAAAACCCAAGTGGGCGACCCGCAAGGCGTCCGGCGAGGCGCTGGCGGTTTTGACCGAGGCGATCCCGGAAATGATCGGCGGGTCGGCTGACCTGACCGGCTCCGTGAACACCAAGACGCCGAGTACCGAACCCGTAACTTCAAGCGATTTCTCTGGCCGCTACATCCACTATGGGGTGCGTGAGCACGCCATGGGCGCGGTCATGAACGGCATGGCGCTGCATGGCGGTTTTATTCCCTACGGCGGCACCTTCCTGGTCTTTGCCGACTACATGAAGGGTGCCATGCGTCTGTCCGCCTTGATGGAACAGCGGGTCGTCTACGTGCTGACCCACGATTCCATCGGCCTGGGCGAAGACGGGCCGACCCACCAGGCGGTGGAAACGCTGGCTATGCTGCGCGCATTGCCGAATTTCAAGGTATACCGGCCCTGTGATCCGGTGGAAACGGCGGAATGTTGGGCGCTGGCGCTCCATGATACGTATGGGCCGTCCGGCATGGTGCTGACCCGACAGGGCGTGCCGCTGCAACGGTCAGCGCACACGGACGATAATCTGTGTGCGAGAGGCGCCTATGTTCTGGCCGAGGCCGAGGGCGGGCGGAAAGTGACCCTGTTCGCTACGGGCTCGGAGGTTTCCATCGCCATGGCGGCACGCGATACCCTGCAGGCCGACGGTGTCGCCACGGCGGTGGTCTCTGTGCCATGCTGGGAGCTGTTCGACGAACAGGGCGCGGCCTATCAGGAGGAGGTGTTGGGCAAGGGAACTATCCGGGTTGCCGTAGAAGCGGGCGTCCGCATGGGATGGGATAAGTATATCCGCAACCACGGTGGCTTCGTCGGCATGTCAGGCTTCGGCGCCTCGGCTCCAGCCGAACAATTATTTGAACACTTTGGGATCTCCCCTGAAAAGGTGGTGGAAGAGGTCAAGGCTCGGCTGTAAAATCATACGGACGATTTTCACCCCCGGCGGCCATTATTGGGCTCCCGGGGCAGTTACGAAGGAGAACTTTAAATGGCGTTGGTGTCCTTGCGACAACTTCTCGATCACGGGGCAGAAAACGACTACGGCATGCCTGCGTTCAATATCAACAACATGGAACAGATGCTGG
>CAZNWX010000327.1:0-3090 GCA_964576415.1 uncultured Magnetovibrio sp.
TGTGCTCATTCTGCTGGCCATGATGGCCACCGCATTCATGGGTTACGTCCTGCCTTGGGGCCAAATGAGCTTCTGGGGCGCCACCGTGATCACCAATCTGTTCTCGGCAATCCCGTGGGTGGGCGACAATATCGTGACACTTTTATGGGGCGGCTTCAGCGTCGACAACCCGTTGCTGAACCGGTTCTTCTCGCTGCACTATCTGCTGCCGTTCGTGATCATCGGCCTGGTAGTGCTGCACATCGTCGCGCTGCACCAGCATGGTTCCAACAACCCGATCGGCATCGACATGAAGACCGATCAAGATTCGGTTCCCTTCCATCCCTACTACACGGTCAAGGACCTGTTCGGATTGGGCGCGTTCCTGATATTCTTCGCGTTCTTCGTATTCTTTGCTCCAAACTATTTCGGGGAAGCAGACAACTACATCCCGGCGGACGCTCTGCAGACGCCGGCGCATATCGTGCCGGAATGGTACTTCCTGCCGTACTACGCGATTTTGCGGGCCTTCACGGCGGACTGGTTCGTCTATAACATTCTGTCGCTGGGTGGCTTCATAATGACCGCCAAGCTGATGGGCGTGTTGGCCATGTTCGCCTCCATCCTTTTACTTTTGTTCTTGCCTTGGCTCGACGGTTCGAAGGTGAAGAGCTCCCGGTTCCGCCCCGTGCACGCCATGTTCGTCTGGATTTTTGTCCTGGACTGCATCGTCCTGGGTATCTGTGGCGCCAAGCCGGCAGAGGGCATGTGGCTCATCATCGGGCAAACGGCGACCGTATATTACTTCGCGCATCTCCTGTTCATCATACCCATCGTCAGCCGCTTGGAGCGGCCAATGATGCCGCCGGAAAGTATCGCCGCGTCGGTCACGGCGAAGGCCACAGGTTGAGGAGGACAGCATGATCAAACTCATGAAATCCATCGTCGCGGCACTCGCCGTTGCCGGTATCGCAACCGTCACCACGCCGACCGCACACGCTGCCGGCGACGCGCCGAAACCACCCCGTCAGCACTGGTCCTTCTCGGGCCTGTTTGGCACCTTCGATCGGGCCTCGGCGCAGCGTGGCCTTCAGGTCTACCGCGAAGTGTGCGCGGCCTGCCATTCGCTGGAGCTGGTGCATTTCCGTCATTTAGCCGGGATCGGCTACAAGGAAGACCAGATCAAGGCCATGGCGGCGGAAGCCGAAGTGACCGACGGTCCCAATGACGACGGTGAGATGTTCGAGCGTCCGGGCATTCCCGCCGACCGCTTCCCATCGCCGTTCCCGAATGCCAAGGCGGCGGCGGCGGCGAACAACGGCAAGGCTCCGCCGGATCTATCCTTGATCACAAAGGCGCGAAACCACGGCGGTGACTCGGCTCTGCGCTTCTCCATCAAACAGCCAGCCGGCTTCACGCTGGGCCCCGATTATCTATACGGGTTGCTGACCGGCTACGAAAATGCGCCGGCGGGCTTCAAAGTTTCGGAGGGCGGCGCCTACAACAAATACTATCCCGGCCACGTCATCGCCATGGCCGCCCCCCTGGCCGATGAAGCCGTCGAATACCAAGACGGCACAAAAGCCACAGTCGCCCAAATGGCGAAGGATGTGACGGTGTTCCTCGCCTGGACTGCGGAGCCAGAGTTGGAGGCCCGCAAGGCCATGGGGATCAAGGTTCTACTGTTCCTGATCATAATGACCGGCCTTCTTTACGCGGTGAAACGCAAGGTCTGGGAGGACGTCCACTAAGTACAGCCAAGCTGAAAACCGGTTCGGAGACGGCCCCTTCGGGGCCGTTTTCATTTGCGTGATCGGTGACGGTGGTTAGCCTGGAGCCTATTGGATCAGGTGATCGTGATTGTTCGTGACATAACAGTTGGCGCTATGATTATGGATTATGAAGAAACCATCCAATTCCACTGAATATTTCTGGAGATCTTCATGACTGAACAATTTCCTCCATTCAACTACGCCGCCACATGTAAGGCGTTTTCCTACTCAGTTCCCGGCGATTTCAACTTTGCCTTCGACGTTGTCGCCAAACGGGCGGTCGAGGCGGACAAGGTCGCGCTTATAGCGATCGATCGGACCGGAGAAGAGGTCATTCATCACAGTTACAGCGACCTGGACAAGGCATCCAACCGGTTCGCCAATGCGCTTATGGCTATGGGTGTCGAAAAAGGGGATCCAGCATTGGTAGTGCTGCCACGGATTCCCGAGTGGTATCACGTGCTGCTGGGCTGCTGTAAGACCGGTGTCATCGCTATGCCCGGCACCAATCTTCTGAAGGCCAAAGATCTTGAATACCGCATCAAACGTGCGGACGCAAAATTAGCAATCGTGACAACGGCGCACGCGGAAGCCGTTGAGGAGATCATGGCCAATTGCCCGACCCTAGAGCATTTGGTTCTGGTCGGTGGTGAGCGCGAAGGTTGGTCGACGTTTGAGACGATCTGTGCAGCGGAACGCGATGAGGTCGACCGCGCCGCGCTACCAACTACTCGGGCCGAAGAGTTAATGCTGATCTATTTTACATCGGGAACGACAGCCAATCCCAAAATGGTCGGACGGGATCATGCCTACGCCTTCGCCCATTCCATCACTGGCGACTACTGGATGGACTTGAAGGAAAGTGATGTTCATTGGACATTAACCGATACGGGCTGGGCAAAAGCGGCCTGGGGTTTGCTATATCCACCCCTTTTAGCTGGATCAGCCATCTTGCTCTATGACGGCGACGGATTTGATCTGGACATGCATCTAAAGATCATCGCCGAGCAAAACGTCACCACCTTCTGCGCTCCACCCACCATTTACCGAGCCTTCGCGCAATCGGACACGTCTGGGTCCGATTTTAGCTCATTACGGCATTGTTTCGGTGCCGGCGAGCCCCTGAACCCGGAAGCCATGCGCGCTTGGAAAGATGCCACCGGTTGCGACATCTACGATGGTTACGGCCAGACGGAAACCATCAACATCGTCGCCAATTTCCCTGGCATGGAAATCCGTCCAGGCTCCATGGGCAAGCCCTGTCCCGGATTGACGGTCGACGTCATCGATGACGAAGGCAATATCGTCGTGATTAAAACCACACATCACAAGCAAGCTG